>DASXUF010000114.1 GCA_036504975.1 Candidatus Binatia bacterium
GCCCGTCCGCGCTCCTGCTAGGCTGAAAGATCAAGAAAAGCGGAGGAAATGTTTTGATGAAATATCGGGTGGCGCTTTCCGGATCTTACGGCGGCATGAATCTCGGCGACGAGGCGATTCTCGAAGTGGTCTTGAGAGAACTGCGCGCGGTGTGCGACGTCGACGTCGTCGTATTTTCGCACAATGCCAAAGACACGGAGCAACGGCACAAAGTCCGCGCCGTGCCCATTCGGGAACTGCATAAAGACGAAGTGCTCGAAGAGCTCAGAAAGCTCGATCTCTTCGTCCTCGGCGGCGGCGGGATTCTGTACGACGAAGTCAGCGAAAGCTTTCTGCGCGACGTGATCTGGGCCAAAGAGCTGGATATCCCGGTGATGATCTACGCCATCAGCGCCGGTCCGATCAAAACGCCCGAAGCCAAGCAGCTCGTCAATCAGGTGCTCAACAAAGTCGATCGGATCACCGTCCGCGAAGGCGAAGCGAAACGAATTCTCCACGACCTGGGAGTGAATCAGGAGATCGAGATCACCGCCGATCCCGCGCTTCTGCTCAAGCCGCAAAATTTCACCAAGGAGATGTTGAAGAAAGAGGGCATCAACCCGGACAACCCGCTGGTGGGATTTTCCGTGCGCGAGCCGGGCCCCGCGGCGCCCGATCTCAACATCGAGCAGTACCACGCGATGCTGGCGAACGCGGCGGACTACATGGTGGAGCGGTTCGACGCCCAGGTGCTGTTCGTTCCGATGGAGGGAGGCGAAAATAAAGATCCGCAGCACTCCCACGCCGTCATCTCCAAGATGGCGAACACCAAGCGGGCGGGCGTTCTCAAGGGAGAATACAGCGCGGGAGAGGTCCTAGGGCTGATGAAGCACATGTCGTTCGCCGTGGGCATGCGCCTCCACTTCCTGATCTTCGCCGGGATTCAGAAGGTCCCGTTCGTGCCGCTCCCTTACGCGTCGAAAGTCTCCGGCTTTTTGTCGGACCTGGAGATGCCGATGCCCCCGATGACGGCGCTCAATATCGGGAAGCTCTGCGCCTTTCTCGATCGCTCGTGGGACTTGCGGCACCAGATCAAGAGACAACTCGAAGAGAAAGTTCCTCCGCTGCAAGAACGCGCCAAAAGGACGAATCAGATTCTCTGCGACCTGTTGCGCTCCATCAAGCCGGAGCAGACTGTTTCGATAGGAGAGGGTAAGCAGAACGCAGTAGGCAATAAGCAGTAAGCAGATTACACAAAAGCAGGATGCAGTCGGCAGGAGGTAAAAAAACTCGGACACTCTTTTACTCTGTATTGCCTACCGCTTACTGCCTAGCAGAACTATGCCGCCGCTGGTCAAGCCTTTAACTCCCCAATCCATCAGCCTGCCGCCGCGCGCCGCGCAGTTGGCTGCCGATACGGACGTTCTCGTCGTCGGCGGCGGGCCGGCCGGCCTCGGCGCGGCGCTCGGCGCCGCAAGCGCCGGCGCGCGCGTTATTCTAGCCGAACGCTACGGTTTTCTCGGCGGCAACGCGACCGCCGCGCTCGTCATGCCGCTGATGTCGTTTCACACGCAGAGGCCCCGAGCGGAAAAAGAAGGAGCGACCGATCTCTACCCGACCGATCACGGGCGCGGCGAGCCGGTGATCGCCGGCGCGCTCACGAAGCTCCTCGACCGTCTGGTCAAAGCCGGCGGCGCCATCGCGCCGTCCATGAAGACCGGCTACACCGTGCCGTTCGACCCCGAAATATTCAAGCTTGTCGCCCTCGATCTCCTGGACGAAGCCGGAGTGTGGTTTTTATTCCATGCGTTCGCGAGCGATGTGCTTGGCGATCACGGCGTCAAAGGCGTCGTCTTCGAGACCAAATCGGGTCCGATCGTCATTCGCGCGCGCGTCATCGTCGACTGCACCGGCGACGGCGACGTCGCGGCGCGCGCCGGCGCGCCTTACGAGGTCGGCAGGGAGGACGACGGCCTGGTGCAGCCGATGACGTTGATGTTCCGGATCACCGAATTCGAGCGCGCGGCGTTCGACGCCTACGTCAAGCAGCATCCCGAAGAGTGGCGCGGCGTGCACGGCCTTTGGGATCTGATCCGCAAGGCCACGGCCGAGGGCAAGCTCCAATTGCCGCGCGAGGACATGCTTTTTTTCGCCACGCCGCACGAGCGCGAAGTCAGCGTCAACAGCACGCGCGTGAACAAAGTCCTGGGCACCGACGTATGGGACTGGTCGCGCGCGGAGTGGGAGAGCCGGCGCCAGATGCGCGAGATCGCCGCTTTTCTCAGAAAGTACGTTCCCGGTTTCGAGAAAACCTACGTCGTCCAGAGCGGCGTCCACGTCGGCGTGCGCGAGACGAGAAGAATTTTGGGCGACTACGAGCTTCAAGCGGCCGACATTTTACAGGCGCGAAAATTTCCCGACGTGATCGCCCGCAGCAGCTATCCGGTGGACATCCACAATCCCGAAGGGACGGGTACGCTGCTGCAACGGCTGCCGCCGGGAGAGGCGTACGACATTCCGCTGCGCTGCCTGTTGCCGCAAAAGATAGACGGCCTCCTCGTCGCGGGCCGCTGCATCTCCGGCACGCACGAGGCGTTGTCTTCCTACCGCGTCATGCCGGTGTCGATGGCGACGGGGCAGGCGGCGGGCGCGTGCGCCGCGCTCGCTGTGCGTCAGGAAAAACCGCCGCGCGCCGTGCCGGTGAGCGACGTGCAGCAGGAACTTATTCGACAAGGCGCCAACCTGCGGGACATAGGCCGGTGAAAATCCCGCCTGAAAAGCTGAAAGCTGAAAACGGAAAGCGGAAAGAGGAGAATTGGCCGAATTTCAGCTTTCATCTTTCCGCTTTTATCTTTGAGCGATGAGGTGGACGGACGAGGGATTAAAGGATGCGACGAGTTCGTCGCCTTCGCTGACGCCGAGGGCGATGAGCGCGCTCCGCGCGACGAGCGCCGTCAATTGGCTGCCGCCGCACTGGAGCGCCAGACGATAATGGAGCGTCGAGGGGATGATTTTTAATACCTTCACGCGTAAACGGTTCGCTCTTTCCGCATCGCGCCCCGTGCCAGTCTCTCGACTCAAGATAATATCTTCCGGCCTGAGGCATAGAATCACCCGCGCGCCGGCATCGAAGGCGCCCGTCGCTTCGGCGACGCCGCCGTCGAACCGGATTCTCGCCACGCCATTATCGCTGCTCTCGACCAGCGCGGGAATTCGCGTATCCGCGCCGACGACTTCCGCGACGCTCTCGTCGAGCGGGCGCGTGAAGACTTCGAGGCTCGGCCCCACTTGAAGCAGCTTCCCGTCGCGCAAGACGCCGACCCGGCTTCCGAGCATGAACGCCTCGTGACGGTCGTGAGTGACAAGCACCGTCGTTACTCCGGTCTGTTGCAGGATCTCGCGCAAATCGATCAGCAGGGACTCGCGTGTGGGCGGGTCGAGGGCGGAGAACGGCTCATCGAGAAGCAGCAGCTCCGGGTCGAGAGCGAGCGCCCGCGTGAGACTGGTCCGCTGCAATTCGCCGCCGGAGAGAGTGCGCACCCGGCGGGACGCGAGATGAGCGATGCGTAGCCGCTCAAGCCAGGGTTTCAGCCGCTCACGGATTTCTGCCCGGCCGAGACCGCGCAGTCTCAATCCGAGCGCCGCATTTTCATAGACGGAGGCGTTCAAGAGCAGAGGCTCCTGAAACACGCTCGCCATGCGCCGCCGCACGGTCAGCGCGTTGTCGCGGCCGACCTCTTCGCCCAGAAAGTAGATTTGGCCCGCGGACGGCTGCTGCAAGAGGCCCATCACCCGGAGCAAGGTCGATTTTCCCGCGCCGTTCGGCCCGATGATCGCCAGGATCTCGCCGCTGTGAACGTCGAGGCGGGAGAGCCGGAGAACGGCGGACTCCCCATGCCGGACCTCGATGTCGCAGAGGCTTAGGAGGGTTTGGGCCACCGGATCTGCTCCCGTTGCTGGATGTGCGTCAGCAGGAAATTCACCGCGAAGCTGAGAGCGAGCAGGATGAGCCCCAGGGCGATGGCGAGGGCGAAATTTCCCTTGCCCGATTCCAAAACGGTGGCGGTCGTGAGCACGCGCGTCTGGCCGCGAATGTTGCCGCCGACCATCATCGACGCGCCGACTTCCGAAATCACGCCGCCGAAGCCGGCCATGACCGCCGCGAGCAGCGGCAGCCGCGCCTCCTTGCACAAGAGCCAGAGGAGCTGGGGCCTCGAAGCGCCGATGCCGAGGAGCTGCAGGCCCAGGTTCGGGTTCAACGTCTGGAAGCTCGTGAGGGTGAGACCCGCCACGATGGGAAATGCGATCACGACCTGCGCGATGACGATCGCCGACGGCGAATAAATGAGATCGAGAAATCCGAGCGGCCCGCTGCGCCAGAGAAAAATCGAAACGAAGAGGCCGACGACGACCGGGGGCAGCCCCATGCCGGTGTTGACTAGGGCGACCGCGAGCGAGCGCCCGGGAAAGCGCGTCATCGCCAAGAGAATTCCCAGCGGGATGCCGAGGACGAGCGAGATCATCGTCGCCGTTCCCGAGACTCTGAGCGAGAGCCAGGTGATCGACCAGACTTCGGCGTCGCCGCCGAAGACCAGCGAAAACGCCGTGACGATGCCGTCCCAGATAAGCGCCATGCTATTCTCCCAGCTCTTCTTCCTTCATCCCGGCGACCGGCACGAACAGAGGCCGGCCGTACTTTTCCCGGCCGAAGCTTTTGATGACCGCCTGAGTCGCGGGCGCGACCATGAAATCGGCGAAGGCCTTTCCTCCAGCGGCGTTGATGCGCGGGCCGTTGGCCGGATTGACCTCCATCACCGAGTAGACGTTGAGCAGCGGCTTGTCGCCTTCGAGAAGCACGGCCAGCGCAATCCGTTTCGTGAAGGCGAGATAGGTCGCGCGGTCGGCGAGCGTATAGGCGTTGCGCTCGTTGGCGATGCCGAGCGTCGCGCCCATGCCCTGGCCGGATTCGATGTACCACGCGCCCTTGGCGTCGATCCCCGCTTGCTTCCACAGCGTCTTCTCAAGAATGTGCGTCCCGGAATTGTCGCCGCGCGAGACGAAGCGCGCGCCGGCTTTATCGATCAGCTTCAAAGCATCTACGGCCTTCTTAACGGATGCCACGCGCGCCGGATCTTCCTTCGGCCCGACGATGACGAAGTCGTTGTACATGACGAGGCGGCGGTTCTGAAGTTTTCCGTCGGCCACGTATTGTTTCTCCAGGCTCGGCGCGTGGACGAGGGCCACGTCGGCGTCGCCTTTGGCGGCCAGAGCCAACGCCTGGCCCGTTCCGACCGAGATCGTCTTGACCGAATAGCCCGTCTGCTTCTCGAAAAGAGGCACCAGCACGTCGAGCAGCCCGGTGTCCTGCGTGCTCGTCGTGGTCGAGAGAATCACGTTTCTCTGCGGCGCTTCGCCGGCCCGGACGAGGGAGAAGACCAAAAGAGCGGCGATCGGCGCGATCAGCCAATGAAGCACGATCTTCGTTCGCATCGGGTCCTCCTTATTCCTGCCGATACCGGCCCGCTTTATTCACGGTACGAGGACAAATCACCACAGGCTCTCGGAAGCGTACTCACCACGGAGACATGGTCCGAGAACCTCACCACCCTGAGGGAAATCGAAGGGCAGAGTTCGCAGAGTTAATACCAACTCCCCCTCTGCGTCCTCCGCGCCTCGGCGGTGAAAAATCCGGCCTACAAGTTTTCGTTCATGATTCCACCGCGAGCGCCTCGCGGCGCTTCCCGCCGCCGCGCGCCGCCGACGTGAAGACGGCGACGAGACTCAATCCGGCGGCGGCGAGGAAAGTCGTCGCGAGCGCGGCGACGAACGCCGCGGGCTCCTTCGCCGTCGGCGCGACTCCGTGAAGCCCCGTATAATGCTCGAAGGCCGCCGTCATCAAGAGTCCGCCGAGGGCGACGCCGAATATATTTCCCAGACCGGAGACCACGTGATTGAGCGCCGAGGCGAAGCCCCGGTGCTCGTCCGGCGACAGCGTGATCATCGCCGTGGAATTGGCCGGATTGAAAAGCCCGTTGGTCATGGCGCCGAAGGCGACGATGAAAGTGGGGAAGAGCCAGTGGGAATCCGCCTGCAAAAAGCCCCCGAGCAACAAGGCGAGGAGCATGCAGAGGCCGCCGAGCGTCGCCGGCAGGCGCGGTCCGAGCCGGTCGGCGAGATAGCCGCTCACCGGCGCCAGCGCGACCGTCGTGATCGACGGCGCCATGAACAAGAGGCCGATAAACGACGGCGAAAGATGGAGCACGTCTTGAAGGTAAAAGGGGAGCAGGAAGAAAATCACGCTGTAGCACGTGGCGACGAGCAGGAGGCTCACGGCGCTGAAGCTGAAGACGCGGATTTTGAACATCGCGAAGTTGACGAACGGGCTCTTGGTTCTGGATTCGTGAATGAGAAATCCGATGAGGCAGCTCAGGAAAAGGAACGCGGATGCGAGCTTGGCCTCCGCGCCCATCACCGTGAGCGTGCGCCGGTCGAGGATCAAGACCAGCGTGGTCGTCGTTGCAAACAACAGGGCGGCGCCGGCGTAGTCGACCGGGTGGCGCGTGCGCGGCGGAGCCTGCCGGTGTTTTAAATTTCCCAACGTCAGCAGCGCGCCGAACAAGCCGAGCGGAACGAGGAAAAAAAAGGTCCAGCGCCAGCTCAAATAGTCGATCATCAGCCCGCCGAGGCTCGGACCGAGCAGAAACCCCGAGTGATGGGCGGTGGTCATGTAGCCTTGCGCCCTGCCGCCGAGGTCTTCGGGCACGGCCTCGGCGGCGAGCGCGCGGCTGGAGGACTGGATCATGGCGCCGCCGACTCCCTGAACAAAGCGGAACACGATCAACTGCAACACGGTCTGGGACAGACCGCAGAGGAGCGACGCCAGCGCCAGCACCGCGAATCCCAGGGCGAAGACCTTCCCTCTGTCCCAGAGATCGGCGATGCGGCCGAAGATGATCGAGAGGCCGATATTCGAGAGCTGGTACGCGAGCAGCGCCCACGAGATCCCGATCAAATCCGTTTCCAAGCTCGCCGCCACGGTCGGCATGGATATGTGGAAGATCCTCGTCGCGGTTCCGGAAAAAAAAGTTCCCAGGAGCGCCGTGGTGAGAAGCAGGTGGTTGATGCGCGCGTCCATCATTTCTTGGTTAATTGATTCCGAGTCCCGTTCCTACCACACTCATCGCGGAAAATCAGGCAAAAGTAGGGGCAGGCCTATGTGCCTGCCCGTTTCTGGGCGGCCACGCGGGGCCGCCCCTACCGTCCGCGCCGCGTAAGCCGCATAAACCGCCCGGCGACGGCGTTCACGGCCTCATCGAGCTCTTCGACCCGGAGAAGCCGGCAAGACGTGTAAAAAACCGCCAGCGCCGCCGCGATGGCGGCGAGCACCTGGGCCAGATAGAGCGCAAAGCCGTCCAGCGATGGTTCAGCCGCGACGAGCCGGCTTACGAGCCACGCGGCCGCGGCCATCAGCGCCGCGGCGAGGCCGATCTTCGCCAGGCTCCGGACCAGACGGCGGCCTTCGATGCGGCCGATCTTCCGCCGCATCAAGACGAGCAACAGAGTAAAATTCGCCAGCGCCACGGTGGAGGTGGAGAGCGCCAACCCGACGTGACCGAACGGTCCGACGAGCAGAGCGTTCACGGCGTAATTCACCGCGATCGAGAACAGGCTCACGAGCATCGGCGTGCGCGAATCGTCGAGCGCGTAAAATGCCGGCGCCAGCACCCTGACCGCGGCGTAGCCGGCGAGGCCGATGGAATAGGCGGCGAGCGCACGCGCCGTCTCGACGGTATCGAACGAAGTGAATTTCCCGTGCTCGAAGATGAGGCCGACGATCGGCTGTCCCAAGATCGCCAACCCGGCGGCGGACGGGATGCAGAGCAGAAACACGAGGGTAAGCGAGTGCGCCAGCGTGCGGCGAAATTCAGGGATGTTTTTACGCGCGGCGGCGGCCGAGATCAAAGGGAGCGTGGCCGTCGAGAGCGCCACGCCGAAGGCGCCGATGGGAAACTGCACGAAGCGAAAGGCGTAGTTCAGCCACGACACCGGGCCGTTGCCGATCATGCCGGTCGCCGGATCGACGATCGTCGAGGCGAAGTTGCTGTTGACAAAAACATTGACCTCGACCGCCGCCGCGCCGATCACCGCGGGCCCCATCAGGCGCAGGACTTGACGCACGCCCGGGTCCGTGAAGTCGAGCATCGGCCGGTAGCGGTAGCCGACGCGCCGGAGGCTCGGCCATTGCACCGCGAACTGCAACAAGCCGCCGAGCAGAGTGCCGTAGGCCATGCCTTCGATCGCGCCGAAGCCGATGAGAGGACCCAAGACAAATCCGAAGAACAGGCCGCCGACGATCGACCCGACGTTGAAAAAGGCCGAAGCCAACGCCGGCACGCCGAAGCGATGGCGCGCGTTCAAAATTCCCATCGCCTGCGCCGCCAGCGCGATAAACAGCAAAAACGGAATCATGATCCGCGTTAGACGAATCGTCAGGTCCGCTTTGCCCGGCACTTCGAAGAAGCCCGGCGCCAGGAGATGGACGATCGACGGCGCGACGATCCAGCCGGCGAGGCAAATCACGCCCAAAATGAGCATCATCGCGGTCACGACCCGGCTCGCCAGGCGGAACGCCTCCGTTTCGCCCCGGGTCGCGAGCGTCTGGGAAAAGGTCGTCACGAAGGCCGCCGATAGCGCGCCTTCGGCGAAGAGGTCGCGGAGCAGATTGGGTATGCGAAACGCCGTGAGAAACGCGTCGTACTGCAAGCCGGCGCCGAACAGCGCGGCAAAGACCTGGTCGCGGACGAGGCCGAGCACGCGGCTCGCCATGATCGCCGCGCTCACGATGCCGGCGTTCAGCGCGACGCTCGAGTGCGGCGGCTCGGGCGCTCGCGCGCCCGCGGGTTCGGACGGTGCCATGGGGGTGCGGAAAATTTCTGCTTCCGGCAAACTCATCGGGTTATAGCACAGAATTCCCCTCGCGGACCATTCACTTTTGTTTTCGCCCGCCGCTTCTGTTAGCGTAAAACTACGGTGAACGACAGGCAAAGCGCGGCGAGGGGTTGGAGTCCTGGAGTGTCGGAGTGCTGGTCTTTAAATCCATTACTCCAATACTCCATCACTCCATTACTCCTGTTCCTTGCCGCTTGCGCGCCGGCGGTGATCCCGATCGATCGGGAGGAGATGGCGCGCTTGAAAAGCGAGACCGAGATTCGAGTCGTCACTTACCCGCCGCCCCGTTTTCTTTACCAGGCGCCGTTGCAACCGTTCGGCGGCATCGGCGCGCTCAATCCCGTGACCGGCGGTTTCGTCGGCCGCGGCGGGGATCCGAGAAACCAGGTTTACGCGATCGATACTCCTCTCGACGACCCGGTGCGACAGGTGAGTGACATTTTTCTGAAAGGACTCGAGGGACATCTCGACGCCGCGCGGCTGGTTCAAACCGCAGAGCCGTTTTCCGACGACGACGTGAAGGCGCTCGTGAAAAAGCTTGGCGCCGGAGTCGTGCTCGATTTCAAAACGACCACGTGGGGGCTGCTTTCCGGGCATTCGGTGGGTAAACCCTACCAGATCGCTTACCTGGCCAGAGCCAGATTCTTGCGCCTGGACACCGGCCGCGTCTTTTGGCAGGGGCAGTGCCAGTACGATGGGTGGGATCCGGGAGGGAGTTTGGACAACTTCGATACGTCGCTCGCCGTCGTGGAAAAAAAATTCGCCGCAGCCGCCAACGTCTGCGCCAAAACACTCCTGGCGCAATTTCTCGGCACGCAGAAATAGATATATCATCTAGTAGATTTGTGCCCTCACCCCTACCCTCTCCCTCAGGGAGAGGGTGAGGGAGAGGGTAGAGTGAGGACGAATGAAGGTAGGCTTGATCGGCCGGCAAGATTCCGGCAAGACGACGATCTTTAACGCGCTCACCGGGCTCAACGCCGGACTCGCCCAGGGAGAAAAAACCGAAAGCCACGTCGGCGTCACCAAAGTGCCCGACGCGCGCGTCGACCGCCTGTCGGCGATCTTCCAGCCCCGGAAGACGACCTACGCCGAGATCCGCTTCACCGATTTTCCGGCGGCGCAGAGCCAGGAGAAACTCAAAGCGAACGCGGCCCTGCTGGCGCAGATGAGGGACGTGGACGCAATGGCGCTGGTGCTCGGCGCTTTCGCCGGCTTGTCCGATCCGATGAAAGAGCTGCGCGATCTGCTGGCCGAGATGATTCTGGCGGATTTGGCCGTGGTGGAGAACCGGCTCGCGCGGCTCAAAAAAGAAAAGGGCAAGGAGCGCGAGGGCGACCTGCTGGCGCGCTGCTTGAAGACGCTCGAAAGCGAGGCGAGCCTGAGAAGCCTCGGCTTCACTCCCGACGAAGAGACGCTGCTGGCCGGATTCGGCTTTCTCAGCCGCAAGGCCGTGATCGCGCTTTTCAACGTCGGCGAGGATGGCGCGGGAACGGAGCTACCCGACGCGTATCAGACGGAGCTACAGAAGCTGCAAATCCCGGGGCTCGTTCTCTCGGCAAAGGTCGAGATGGAGGTGGCCCAGCTCGACGAGAAGGACCGGCAGGCGTTCTTAAATGAGCTGGGCATCCGCGAGCCGGCGCGCGATCGCTTCATCCGCGCTTCCTACGGGCTCCTCGATCTCATCAGTTTTTTCACCACCGGCGAAGACGAGGTCAAGGCGTGGACGATCAAGCAGGGAACTTCGGCGCGGAAGGCGGCGGGAAAGATCCACAGCGACATCGAGCGCGGCTTCATCCGCGCCGAGGTGGCGGCCTACGACGACTTCATCCGCTACGGCAGCGAGGCCAAATGCCGCGAGGCGGGAAGGCTCCGCCTCGAAGGCAAGGACTATCCCGTTCAAGACGGCGACATTATCCACTTCCGCTTCAACGTCTGACAGCTTGCTCACAAAGTCTCATAGGCTCTTCGAGTTCCCTCAGGGTGGTGAGCTTGTCGAACCACCATCAGCTCGCCTGGGAATCTCTCTCCGGGCCGATGCGATACGCTGTATTACGCTCACCCGAAGAAGTACGGTTGCATCTCCGCGTCCCACGCATCGACCCTCCGAGAGACCCCCAGGCGGGCGGTTATAATGGCGCTGCTCGGCCCGCTTATTCTAACGCCCGCCGGTGGCGGGCTATGGCGTCAACGTACTAGACTAGACTAGAAGAGTACGCCTCCGCTCGCGGACCTTCGCGCGCCTCTGAGGACTTTTTGAGCAACCTGCATATTATTTTTGCAGGATCCATAGTCCGAGTGAAGCGAAGGTACGTCGGTTCCTCGAGGAGACCCCTAGGCGGGCAGTGAGTATATTGCGTTCGGATGCCGCGATCGACGTATTGACAAAAGACCCCCCGGCGCCTACATTTTTTCCACAAACCTCTTGACGTTCGGGCGAGGGTCGAATATTAAGAGACTGTTGAAAAAGTCCTACTCGTGCTTCGACAAGCTCAGCACGAACGGAAATTACTCAACGATTCCAATACTAGGTCCGCTCGCCCTGAGACTCTCGAAGGGTGAACGGGGGTTTTTCAACAGTCTGTTAAAAGCTATTCAGGCTCAGGAAATCGTCATGGAAGCCAACGGACAGATGGTTCTCGTCGTGGAGGATGAGCTCCCGATGCTGAACCTGCTCAAAAAAATTCTCGAGGACGCGGGTTATCGAGTCCTCACGGCCAAGGACGGCATCGAGGCGATCGACGTCTATAGCCGCCATCAAAGTGAAGTGCAGCTCGTTCTGTGCGATATGGCCCTGCCGAAGCTCGGCGGCTGGACGGTCTTTCTCGCCCTGAGAGAGCGCAATCCCAACGTCAAGATGATTCTTACCAGCGGGTATCTCGATCCCAAAGTCAGATCCGATATGGTGAAAGGCGGGGTCAGAGACTTTATCCCCAAGCCCTACGTCGCGGAAACAATCGTGAAGAGCGTTCGCCAGGCGCTGGGAGAATAGCTCGGCCTTTTTGATCCCGCCCTGCTGCCTTCTGTTTTACCCCCTGACGGACACCGCGGAATTATCTTTCTCTTCGATAGCCGGAGCGCTTGAATCCTCGGCCATCGGCGGAGGCAGTTCGGGGCTTAGCTCCATCGTCGCTTCGCTGTTCTTCGGAAAAGTTCCTTTGACCAGTTCCACGAGCCCCCCGACCACCGCATTGACGTCGGTTGTCTCCGGCACGGAATCGCTTTTCCGCGCGAGCGTGAGGAGCTGTTGTACGACGCCGGCGCCGCGCTTGATCGCCTCGTTGATGACGTTCAGGCTATCGGCGATCTCGCCGTTTTCGCCCGCGTGGCTGGCGATCAGAGCGGAGCACCCCTGGATGATGTTCAAAATATTGTTGAAGTCGTGCGCGATGCCACCCGCGAGCGTTCCGATGCTCTCCATCTTCTGCGCCTGACGGGCAAGGGCAGCCGCTTCGCCGTCGAGATGGTCGCCGGCCTGTAAATCCAGGATCTGCTGTGACAATTCGGATTGCATAAATGCTCCCGGGTTGATTTTTGCCGCGCCAGTCCACGCTGCAATGACGCTCATTCTATCGCGCAAGGCGGTCGGTCCAATCAGGTAAAACCCCGGTCTGCTTGAGAAAAAGCCCGTATCTGCTTTACGCGGGGTGTACGGCCGATTCGCTGATCGCCGCGTCGATCTTAGCCATCAGATCGTCGGGCATGTAGGGTTTGTGAACGATGGCGGCGACGCCCTGCCGGATCATTTCCGACCTGAGTTCGGCTTTGATGTAGCCGCTGGTGACGATGGTCCGGACTTCCGGTTGCGCCTGCTTCATCTTTAGAAAAGCTTCCCATCCGTTGAGTCCCGGCAAGCCGAGGTCGAGGACCACCGCGGCGATCTCATCTTTGTGCCGCCGGTGCAGGTCCACCGCCTCGCCGCCGTCTCGCGCCACCAGGACCCGGTATCCGTTGTCCTTGAGGAAGCTCCGGATCAAATCCAGTTGCCGCTCTTCGTCGTCCACAAGAAGAATGGTGCCGTTTGCTTGCCGGGGTTCCGGCGCCGGACTTTCCGTCGCCGGGGGTGGCCCCGCCCGCCTGTGGCTCTCCGGTCGCGCAGGCAAGTAAATGTGAAAAGTCGTCCCGCGGCCGGGCTCGCTCGCGAGATCGATAAAGCCGTGGTGGCTGGCGACGATTCCATAGACCGCCGCAAGCCCCAGGCCCGTCCCTTCTCCCGGTCCTTTGGTCGTGAAAAACGGCTCGTAAACGCGGTCGCGGATCGCCGGGTCGATTCCGTCGCCCGTGTCCGCGACCATGATCGAGACGTATTGTTTTTCCTCCGCCGCATGGAAACGCTCGCGCAGGTCGCGTCCTGCCACGGCGCCGGTGCCGAGCCGCAGCCGGCCGCCCCCGGGCATGGCATCCCGGGCGTTGACGCAGAGATTCAGCAGGGCTTGATTCAGCCGGTTAGGGTCGGCCATGACGCCGGGAATTTTGCCGTCCAGCTCCAGGGAGATGGCGATGGTCTTGGGGAAGGTCTCCTGCAAGAGGTTGGCGAGTCCCTGGAGAAGCCCGTTCAAGTCCAGGGGCTCGAACAGGATGTCGCTCTTGCGGGCGAGCATGAGAAGCTGCTGGACCACAGACGCGCCGCGCTCGACTTCTTCGCGGATGACCTTCA
The DNA here is from genome assembly GCA_036504975.1 of Candidatus Binatia bacterium. NCBI lineage: Bacteria > Candidatus Binatota > Binatia (SeqCode) > Binatia bacterium. The sequence continues at coordinate 13,586 of DASXUF010000114.1, forward strand.
ACCCGTCGGCCAGGGGGATCGGACTCTCGGAGTTCCGCGCCAACGTCGAAGCGTAACCCAGGATGATATTCAGGATGTTGTTGAAATCGTGCGCGATGCCGCCGGCCAGCGTCCCCAGGCTCTCCATCTTCTGCGCCTGCAAGAGCTGCTCTTGCAATTTTTCCCGCTGTTCGACCGTGCGCTCGAGCTCGGCGGTGCGTTCCCGCACCCGCTTCTCGAGGTCTTCTTCGTAGCGCTTGCGCTGGGTGATGTCCTGCACTTCCACCACAGTGCCGACCGCAACGCCGGCTCGGAAGATCGGGGTGGCGGAGCAAAGCGCGTCGAAGAAGCTGCCGTCCTTGCGGACGTACACGTCTTCATGATCGCGGACTGATTGCCGCCGCAATACCGCCTGCCGGAGAGAGCACTCCTCGACCGGGTAGGGCGTGCCGTCGGGGTGCGAGTGATGAATTTTTTCATGCACGATCTGTCCGACAAGCTCCTCCGGCTTGTAGCCGGTCATGCGCTCCGCTGCCGGGTTCACGAAGGTGGCCCGGCTTTCGGTATCCAGCATGACCAGCATCGAGGGCGCGTTATCGGTGATCGTGCCCAGAAGCTGCGTCTGGTAGCGCAGCTCTTCGTCGTGAATTTTGAGCCGTTCGGCCGCGTCATGAAACGCCCGGGAAACTTCCTCGACTTCGGCGATGCCGGTCGGTTTCTCGACGGGAGCCGGCTCCGAGTTCGAGAGCGCGCCGGCCGAGCGCGCCAGCGCGGACACCGGCCCAGCGATGCGCTTGCCGAAGATGAACGCCAAGGCGACGGCGAGAAGCGCCATCGCCCCCGCCGCGGCGGCGAGGGCGATCGTCGATTCGCGCAGCGCCGCCTCGACCCCGGCCGCCGGGACGCCGGTCGCGACCGTCCACCCGGAAATCTTCGAGCGGCTGTGCGCGCCGTAAAACAACTGCCCCTCGAGGCCGACGTTGCGATACGCGCCTTCAGCCATCTTGCGCGTCTTGTCGTAGAGACCCGGCGACGGCCGCTTGCCGACCCAGATATTATTGTTGAGCGTGCGCCCGATTATGATGCCGTCCTGGTCGAGCAAGGTCATCGTCGCGTCCGGCGCGACCGGGTAGCTCGAGAGAAATTTTAGCCAGCTAGCCTGATCGATCACGCCGACCAATATGTATTGACGCGCGCCGTCGGATGGGACGGGCACCATAATGCGCGTCGCGTATTCCCCGGTCACCGGACCCTTTGAAAGCGAGGTCACGAACGGGCGCCCCGATTGCGCCAACGCCATGAGGGTAGCCTTGGCCATCCCCATCTCGGGAAGCTTCGCGCCGAAAGGCCGCCTGAGGTTGATGACTTGTCTGCCGGTGGCGGCATCAACCAGATTGGTGTTGGCCCACGTCGGTTGGGTCGCGCGGACCCGAACGGCGTGCTCGTAAAAGCGGCGGAGGTCGCCGGCTTGGAGATATGGGGATTCCGCCAGCACTTGCAGCGCGCGGATATTCCCGTCGAGCTCGCGATCGAGCGCGATCGACATCGCCCGCACGCGGTCGAGAAAGCGCTCTTCGAAGGCGATGCGCTGCTCGCGCCAGAACACCGCCGTCATGACGGCGGAAAACGCCAGCACCGGCAGCACGGCGCCGAGCACCAGAACGATCAGGTGGGAGCGGATCTTCATCGCGCGTCGCGGCGGGTAAGCGGTAAGAAAACGTTCTATGTCCAGATCAAGCGTTTAAACGCTCGGCCGCCCGGAGCCCCGCCGGTTGGCGAACGGCCGCGCCGACTTTCGCGAGCAGATCGTCCGGCAGATAGGGCTTGTGAACGATGGCCACGACGCCCTCGCGGATCATCTCCAGCCTCATTTCCGGCTTGATGTAACCGCTGGTGAAGATGGTTTTTACTTGCGGCTCTTCCTGCTTCATTTTCAAAAAAGCTTCCCATCCGCTGAGCTTCGGGAGTCCCAGGTCGAGGATGACCGCGGCGATCTCATGCTTGTGCCGCCGATGAGTTTCCACCGCCTCGAGGCCGTCTCGCGCCAGCAAGACCCGATAGCCTTTTTTCTCCAGGAAGCCCTGGATCAATTCCAATTGACGCTCCTCGTCGTCCACGAGGAGAACGGTGCCGTGCCCATGAATCGCTTCGGCCTCGTGGCCTTCCGCGTACGGCTCGACGACGCCCTTGCCGTTCACGGGCCTGAGCGGCAAGTAGAGGCGGAACGTCGCTCCCCGCCCCGGTTCGCTCTCCACTTCGACGAAGCCGTCGTGCTCCCGCACGATGCCATAGACCGCCGTAAGCCCGAGGCCGGTTCCTTCGCCGGGTCCCTTGGTCGTGAAGAAGGGGTCGAAGATCCGGTCGCGGACGGTCTCGTGGATGCCCGCGCCCGTGTCGGAGACCGTGACGCAGGCGTAGCTCTCGTCCTTGGCGTCGGGAAAGCGCTTCCTGAGGTCGTGTCCGGGCACGACCTCGTCCCTGAGCACGAGTTTTCCCGAGCCGTTCATGGCGTCGCGCGCGTTGACGCAGAGATTCAAGAGCGCTTGATGCAGCCGGTTGGGATCGGCCATAGCGGGAGGCAGATCGGGAGCGGTCTCCACCGAAACGACGATCGTCTTGGGGAAGGTTTCGGCAAGGATCTTGGAAAACTGGCGCAAAAGCTCGTTGATGTCGGTCTGCTGGAAGCTCAGATTGCCGCTGCGGGCGAGCGTGAGAAGCTGCTGCACCAGCACCGCCCCGCGCATTCCGGTCTCGCGAATCACTTCGAGCCCGGCGCCGAGCTTGTCCGGATCGCCCGGGTTGTCTTTCAGCGCCGAAGAGTAACCGAGAATGATCGTGAGAATGTTGTTGAAGTCGTGCGCGATGCCTCCCGCGAGCGTGCCGATGCTTTCCATCTTCTGGGCGTGCGAAAGCTGCTGCTGCAACTTTTCCCGCTGCTCGACCGAACGGACCAGCTCCATCGTGCGCTCCGCCACCCGTTTTTCCAGCTCGGCGTTGAGCTCGATGAGCTCCGCTTCCATCCGCTTGCGCTCGGTGATGTCGCGCGCGACGCTCGAGGCGCCGATGATGCGGCCGGCGCCGTCCAGAATAGGCGAGATCGTGAGCGAGATGTCGATCAAACGGCCGTCCTTGGCACGGCGGAGCGTTTCAAATGGCTCGATTCGCTCTCCCCGTTTGATCCGCTCCAGAATCCGCGTGTCCTCCTCCTGTCTTTGGGGCGGAATCATGATCGTGATCGGTTTTCCGATCGCCTCCTCCGCTTCGTATCCGAAGAGCCGCTCGGCGCCCGCGTTCCAGGAAAGAATGACGCCATCGAGATTTTTACTGATGATTGCGTCCTGGGAGGATTCGACGACGGCGGCGAGCAGCGCCTGCGCTTCCTTGACGGCCTGCTGCTTCAAGCGCTCGTTCATCCGGAACAGATCGACGAAGACCGAGACCTTGGTCTTGAGGACTTCCGGCATCACCGGCTTGAAGAGGTAATCGACGGCGCCGCTCGCGACGCCCTTGATCACGTCCTCGTCGAGGGTATCGACCGCGGAGAGGAAAATAATCGGGGTATAGCGAAAACGCTCGTTCCGCCGGATCATCGCGGCGGTCTCGAAGCCGTCCATGTCCGGCATTCGCACGTCGAGCAGGATCAGCGCAAAGTCCTGCTGCAAGAGGCGCCGGAGCGCGTCCGTGCCGGAGCTGGCCGTGACGATTTTGCGCCCCGGCCCGGAGAGCAGCGCTTCCATGGCGGTGAGCGACTTATAATCGTCGTCAACGAGCAGAATGTTGGCGGTGGGCTCCATGTCCTCGTTTCGCTCGTATCCTCGCTACACTCGGAATCTCAAATTTCAGATCTCAGATTTTGAGATTTGAAATCTGAGATTTGCTATGCGCGGAGCGCCTGCTCCGCGCTATGCGGCCGTCGTCTCGTCTACCATAGCCGAAGACGCCTTCCTAGTCAGCGGCTGCTTGCCGAAGAGCCAGATGCGCAGCAGCGCGAGCAGCTCCTCGGTGTCCACCGGCTTGGCGATGTAATCGGACGCGCCGGCCTCGAGGCATTTTTCCCGGTCGCCTTTCATCGCCTTGGCCGTGAGCGCGAGGATCGGCAGCAGCCGGTGCCGAGAATTCTTACGGATCCGGCGCATCGTCTCGTAGCCGTCCATCTCGGGCATCATGATGTCCATCAAGACGGCGTCGATCTCCGAATCTTCGTCGAGCAGCGCGATCGCCTCGGACCCGGTCTCGCGGCTGACGACGCGGAGACCGTGCTGCTCGAGCAGGCTCGTCAGCGCGAAGATATTGCGCACGTCGTCGTCGACGACCAGGACTTTTTTCTCGACCAGCGCCTCGTCGGTCTGGCGGAGGCGCTTCAGCATCTCCTGCTTGGCGGGCGGAAGCTCGGATTCGACCAGGTGGAGGAAGAGCGACGTTTCGTCCAGCAGTCGCTCGGGAGACTGCACGCCTTTGAGGACGACGCTCTCGGCCATTCTCAGCAACTGGACTTCGTCGTCTTCGGTCAAGTCCTTGCCGGTGAACACGACGATCGGCAGATCGCGCAGATCCGCTTCCTGGCGGATGCGCTCCAGCAGCTCGAATCCGGAAATGTCCGGCAGCCTGAGATCGAGGACCACGCAATCGAACCTCGCGTCGCCGCGCAGTGCCTGCCACGCCTCGGCGCCGGTCGCCGCGGTGGTGATGTCCACGCTGCCGTGGGAGAGCAGCTCGACGATGCTCTGCCGCTCGATCTCGTTGTCCTCGACGACGAGGAGTTCGCGCCGGCTCGACTGCGCGTACTCCAGCATCCGGTCGGCCGCCCTTTTCAGTTCGTCGGTCGTCGATGGCTTGATGAGATAGGAGAACGCGCCGTGGCCGAGGCCCTGCAGCCGTTCTTCCTCGACGGTGATGATTTGCACCGGAATGTGCCGCGTGGCCGGGTCCTGCTTCAAGTGGCTCAGCACCGTCCAACCCAGCATGTCCGTCAGAAAAATGTCGAGAGTGATGGCGAGAGGGTTGTACTGGCGCGCGAGCGAGCGGACCATGCCGCCTTGCGCCGTCACGACTCCCTTGAAGCCCTTTTCCCGCACCAGTCCCAGGAGCACGCGGGCAAAGTGCGGATCGTCCTCGACGATCAGGACCACGGGATCGCCGGTCACGATCTCGTCGCGGTCGTCCGGCACTTCCTCCGGCTTCTCCGCTTGCCGGACGATAAACGGCGCCGGCAGCGGCGTTTCGGATTTTACGATGCCTGCCGACAGTGCGCCGAGGTAGCTCTCCGGCAGATATAGGGTGAACGTGCTGCCCTGGCCGGGCGCGCTCGCGAGCCGGATCTCTCCGCCCAACAACGTTGCCAGCTCGCGGCTGATCGCGAGACCGAGACCGGTGCCGCCGAAGCGCCGGGCGGTGCCGGCGTCCGCCTGGTGGAAAGCCTCGAAGATGATCCTCTGCTTGTCGGGCGAAATGCCGATGCCGGTATCGCTGACCTCGAAGGCGACGACTTTCGGAACGCTGTTGAGGAGCACGTGATCGGCGCTCCAGCCGCTCGTGGCGACGCGCATGCGGAACGTCACCCGTCCTTGCATGGTGAACTTGAAGGCGTTGGAGAGCAGGTTCTTGAGGACCTGCTGGAGCCGTTTGACGTCGGTCGTGATGCCGCGCGGGAGCAGCGGGTCCATCTCGATGTCGAACGCGAGTTGGCGCGCTTCGGCCACGTGGCGGAAGCTCCGCTCGACCGCGTCGCGCACCTTCGGGAACGCTACGTCTTCGGGTTCGACGGTGACCGTGCCCGACTCGATCTTCGACAGGTCGAGGATATCGCTGATCAGGTTCAACAGGTCTGCGCCGGCGGCGTGAACGTTCTTGGCGAACTCGACCTGCTTGCCGCTCAGATTGCCCTCGGCATTGTCGGCGAGTTGCTGGGCGAGAATCAAGATCGAATTCAGCGGCGTTCGCAGCTCGTGCGACATGTTGGCCAAGAATTCCGATTTGTACTTGGAAGCCAGCGCCAGCTCGGCGGCCTTCTCCTCGACCGCGTGGCGCGCCTGCTCGATCTCGCGGTTTTTGCGCTCGACCTCGGCGTTCTGCTCGGCCAACTGCTGGGCCTTGTTTCCCAGCTCTTCGTTCTTCTGCTGCAGCTCTTTTTGCTGCGCCTGCAGCTCGACGGCGAGCTTCTGCGACTGTTGCAGCAAGCCCTCGGTCCGCATCGTCGCCTCGATGGTGTTGAGCACAATGCCGATGCTTTCCGTGAGCTGGGCGAGGAAGGTCAGGTGCGTCGGGGTGAAAGCCGCCAGCGAGGCCAGCTCAATCACCGCCTTGGTCTGGCCTTCGAAGAGCACCGGCAGCACGATCAGATTTCGCGGCGGCGCCTCGCCGAGACCCGAATTGATGCGCACGTAATCGCGCGGGATTTCATCCAAAAGGATGCGGCGCTTCTCCAGAGCGCATTGGCCGACGAGCCCGACGCCGACCGGCAGTTCGGCCGGTATGTCGGGGCTGTCGTTGCGCGCGTAGCCGGCGAGCATTTGCAGACGCGCGTCGCCGTTGGTGGAGTCCATCTGGTAAATGGCGCCGTATTGCGCGCTGACGAGCGGCGCCAGCTCGGAAAGCAGCATCTGGCCGACCGTCGTCAAGTCGCGCTGGCCCTGCAGCATGCTGGTGAATTTACCGAGGTTGGTCTTCAGCCAGTCCTGTTCGGTGTTCTGCTCGGTCGTGGCGCGGAGGTTTTGGATCATCGCGTTGATGTTGTCTTTCAGCTCCGCGACCTCGCCGCGCGCGTCGACTTGAATCGAGCGCGTCAAGTCGCCCTTGGTGACCGCCGTCGCAACGTCGGCGATGGCGCGCACCTGCGTCGTCAGGTTGGCCGCGAGCAGGTTGACATTGTCGGTCAAATCTTTCCAGATGCCCGACCCGCCCGGCACGTTGGCCTGACCGCCCAAGCGGCCTTCGACGCCGACCTCCCGGGCGACGGTCGTAACCTGTTCGGCGAAAATCGCCAAGGTGTCCGTCATATTGTTGATCGTCTCGGCCAGAGCCGCGACCTCGCCTTTGGCCTCGACGGTGAGCTTTTCCTTCAGACTGCCGTTGGCGACGGCGGTGACGACTTTGACGATGCCGCGCACCTGGGCGGTCAAGTTGGCCGCCATGACGTTGACGTTGTCGGTCAAATCCTTCCACGTTCCGGCGACTCCCGGGACCACGGCCTGTCCGCCCAATTTTCCTTCGGTGCCGACCTCGCGCGCGACGCGCGTCACTTCGGCGGCGAAAGCGTTCAACTGATCGACCATCGTGTTGATGGCGTTTTTCAACTGCAAGATTTCACCGCGCACGTCGACGGCGATTTTCTTCGACAGATCGCCGTTGGCGACGGCGATGGTCACGTCGGCGATGTTACGGACCTGAGCGGTCAAATTATTCGCCATCAAATTCACGTTGTCGGTCAGGTCCTTCCAGGTGCCGGCGACGCCGGGCACCACCGCCTGCCCGCCGAGTTTTCCTTCGGTGCCGACTTCGCGCGCGACGCGCGTGACCTCGGCGGCGAAGGAGTTCAACTGATCGACCATCGTGTTGACCGTGTCTTTCAACTGCAGGATTTCGCCGCGCACGTCGACGGTGATTTTCTTCGACAGGTCGCCGTTGGCGACGGCGATGGTGACGTCAGCGATGTTGCGCACCTGGGCGGTCAGGTTCGCCGCCATGAAGTTGACGTTGTCGGTCAAATCTTTCCACGTGCCGGCGACGCCGGTCACGACGGCCTGGCCGCCGAGTTTTCCTTCGGTGCCGACCTCGCGCGCGACGCGCGTGACCTCGGCGGCAAAGGCGTTCAACTGATCGACCATCGTGTTGATGGCGGCTTTCAACTGGAGGATTTCGCCGCGCACGTCGACGGTGATCTTTTTCGACAAGTCGCCGTTGGCGACGGCGATCGTCACGTCGGCGATGTTACGGACCTGGGCCGTCAGGTTGCTCGCCATCGCGTTGACGCTGTCGGTCAGGTCTTTCCAGGTGCCGGCGACGCCGGGGACGACCGCCTGTCCGCCCAATTTTCCTTCGGTGCCGACCTCGCGCGCGACGCGCGTGACTTCGGCCGCGAAGCTTCGGAGCTGGTCGACCATTGTGTTGATCGTATCTTTTAGCTGGAGGATCTCGCCGCGCACATCGACGGTGATCTTCTTCGACAGGTCGCCGTTGGCGACGGCGATGGTCACGTCGGCGATGTTTCTGACCTGGGCGGTTAGGTTGCCGGCCATCATGTTGACGCTCTCGGTCAGGTCCTTCCACACGCCGCTCACGTCGCGGACCTGCGCCTGTCCGCCCAATTTTCCTTCGGTGCCGACCTCGCGCGCGACGCGCGTGACTTCGGCGGCGAACGCGTTCAACTGATCGACCATCGTGTTGACGGCCTCTTTCAACTGGAGGATCTCGCCTTTGACGTCGACGGTGATCTTCTTCGACAGGTCGCCGTTGGCGACGGCGATGGTCACATCGGCGATGTTTCTGACCTGGGCGGTCAGGTTGCCGGCCATGACGTTGACGCTCTCGGTCAGGTCCTTCCACACGCCGCTCACGTCGCGGACCTGCGCCTGTCCGCCGAGTTTTCCTTCGGTGCCGACCTCGCGCGCGACGCGCGTGACTTCGGCGGCGAAGCTCCGTAGCTGATCGACCATCGTGTTCATGGCTTCTTTGAGCTGCAAGATCTCGCCGCGCACGTCGACGGTGATTTTCTTCGACAGGTCGCCGCTGGCGACGGCGATGGTCACGTCGGCGATGTTACGGACCTGAGCGGTCAGGTTGCCGGCCATGAAATTGACGCTGTCGGTCAAATCTTTCCAGGTGCCGGCGACGCCGGGGACCAACGCTTGTCCGCCGAGTTTTCCTTCGGTGCCGACCTCGCGCGCGACGCGCGTCACTTCCGAGGCAAAGCTGCGCAACTGATCGACCATCGTGTTGATCGTGTCTTTGAGCTGGAGGATCTCGCCTTTGACGTCGACGGTGATTTTCTTCGACAGGTCGCCGTTGGCGACGGCGATGGTCACGTCGGCGATGTTTCGGACCTGAGCCGTCAGGTTGCTCGCCATCGCGTTGACGCTGTCGGTCAAGTCTTTCCAGGTGCCGGCGACGCCGGGGACGACCGCCTGTCCGCCGAGTTTTCCTTCGGTGCCGACCTCGCGCGCGACGCGCGTGACTTCGGCGGCGAAGCTCCGGAGCTGATCGACCATCGTGTTGATGGCGTCTTTGAGCTGCAAGATTTCGCCGCGCACGTCGACGGTGATTTTCTTCGACAGGTCGCCGTTGGCGACGGCGATGGTCACGTCGGCGATGTTGCGCACCTGTCCGGTCAGATTGCCGGCCATCAAATTGACGCTGTCGGTCAGGTCTTTCCAGGTGCCGGCGACCCCGGTCACGACCGCCTGTCCGCCGAGTTTTCCTTCGGTGCCGACCTCGCGCGCGACGCGCGTGACTTCGGCGGAAAAGGCGCCGAGCTGCTTGACCATCGCGTTGACGGTTTTCGCCGTGCTCAAGAACTGTCCCTTGAGCGGCTGCCCCTCGGCCTCCAGGGCCACGGTCTGAGTGAGATCGCCTTTGGCGACGGCGCCGATCACGCGCGCCATCTCCGTAGTCGGTCGGACCAGGTCGTCGATCAGACTGTTCATCGCTTCGATGCGGGCCTTCCACGACCCTCTGGCGCCCGGAAGCGCCGCCCGCTGCGAAAGCTTTCCCTCTTTTCCGACGACGCGGCTCACGCGCTCGATCTCGCTGGTCGTGTCCGACATCATCCCGATGATGTCGTTTACGGTGTCGGCGATCTTGCCGTCGATGCCGCTCGCTCCGGCCGGCAGGCGGACGGAGAAATCGCCTTTTTGCACCGCCAGAAGAACTTGCAACAATACTTTGGAATCGAGCCCGTCGCCGTTGGCCGGCCGCGGCTGTTTGCTTGCCATAGAACCCCCTGATTTATCTTGCCTTAAAGGCCTGCATTGTATTCCCGAGTCGATCGTTAACAATCAGGTGTTCACCTGATATCGTACGGGGAAAGCACCTACTTGGTATGAAATATTTTTACCTGACTTCAACGGCGGTAAAAAGCCCCCCGGGACAAAAATTCTCTACTGTCCCAAACATGTCTGAATCTGACGCTCGACTGCGTTTGACACCACCGCTATGGTAACATAATTAGCAACCGAAGCGATATGAAGTTCGGCGCCCATTATTTACCGACTTACGTTTCCGATCTCGACGGACCGGCGCCGGATTTTTACCGGCGCATGTTCGAGCAAAAAGATTTCTCCGCAGTAATCCGCCCGCCGGGTCGCCGTTCCGAACGTTTTTGCCGGCCTTCATCCGCGTGTCCGACTACACCGTCCTATTTCATACGGTGATGCAATTTTTTTGTCTTATCCTATAGCGTAATCGAATAATTTGCATTCGGAGAAAAATTCTTGCTTTCTCCATTGGATCGCGGGAGAATTCATATCCGCAATTTAGGAGATTTCTGATGACCCTGTGGCAGCTAAAGACCTTCGCCACGGTGGCGCGCGAAAGGAGCTTCACCAAGGCGGGGAAAACTTTGAATATCAGCCAACCTTCGGTCTCCTCCCTTGTCATCGGTTTACAAAAAGAGCTGGGAATAAAGCTTTTCGAGAAGTTGGGGATGAAGCCTCATCTCACCGAAGCCGGCAGGCGCGTGTTACAGCTCGTCGAGAGCGCGCTGGCTATCATCGAGAAAATCCCCCAGGAGATCGACGAAGTGAAGGGGAGACATCGGCTTAGAATTGGCGGGTCGGCCCTAGCTGCCGCGTCTTTTCTTCCCGTGGCAGTCCAAGAGTTCAAAAAGCACCATCCCGAGGTAGATATCGTTTTAAAAATAGAAAGGACCGACAGCTTGGAAAAAAATCTCTTAGAGGGAGAACTCGACATGGCTATCTTAGGCTGGGCTCCCCGTTCGTCACTTTTAGCACGCGAGCCGTATCGAGAGGAGGAAGTGTGCGTCATTGCGCCACCGAACCATCCGCTTACTAAAAAACGCTTCGTCTCTTTAGAGCTTCTAATGCAGCAGCCGTTGATCCTTCAGGGAAGGAACAATCCCATCCGTGAGATGGTAGAAAAAAAAGTTGTGGCTAAGGGGCTATCGTTGATTCGGAGACTAGAAGTGAACGACGAATTTGGTGGCAGAGACATCATTAGGAGCGCCGTGACAAAGGGACTTGGTATTGGTTTCGTTTCCAAGTGCCATGTCCTGGGTGACGTTGCGGCGAGACGGCTAAAGGTACTAACGGTTCCAGAGCTAAAGCTAAAAAGGACCATGTACATAGTTCTTCATAAGCGACGAGAGGTCCCAGCATCGACACAAGGTTTCATCCGCTTTTTAAAGAAGTACAAGTACAAGGAGTAGAAATGAAATTGAGATCCGCTCTGGTCTTCTCTTGTGCAGTCCTTGTTGGGTTTCTCGCAGTCATGCTTTTACACCGAGGCGGATACTCGGGAGAAGCCTCGCCGAGGAAGGCTCTTGTGGCTTACGCCTCATTTACGCCTTCTGTTCTCTGGATCTTACTGGAGAAGGATCTGGGATTTTTCCGGGAAGAGGGGGTCAGACCTGAGTTCATAATGGTGAGGAGCGGAGGTGTAGCCGTCAAAGGGCTGGTAGCAAGGAACTTTGACTATGTAACGGCGGCTGGACCTGCGATGGATGCCATCATCAGAGGGCGACTGCCGCTTAGGATAGTTCTTACAGCGGGAACGATAAATTTTTGGCTGGTCGCTCAGCCAGAGATTCGCTCTGTCAACGACTTGAGAGGGAAGGCAATTGCGATCTCCTCCTTGGGAAGCGCTACAGAGCTGACAACGCGGGAGATCTTCAAGCGCCACGGCCTCGACCCTTTCAGGGACGTCACATTTGTGGCGGTCGGTGCGTCCCCCGAGCGATTAGCTGCTCTCAACTCCAGGGCTGTCCATGCTACCGTTCTTTCTCCTCCTGTCAATTTCAAGGCTGTGGAGATGGGGTATCGAAAACTGGCCACGACTACCGAATATATGAAGTGGCCTGTGCTAGGGTTAGCGGTTAGAGAGGAACAGCTTGTTCAAGACCCTTCGGGAGTTGCAAGGATGGTGCAGGGAACACTCAAAGGAATCAGATTTGTTGTCAGCCAGCGGGATTACGTCGTTTCTAAGATTATGCAGATGTTTCGCCTGAATCGGGAAGAAGCAATTCAGACCTATGATGCCGTGCGAGAGGAATCTGTTCCCTCCGGCTATCTGATTGAAGAAGATCAGCGTACAGTCATTTCCATGATCAAACAGTCAGGCAATCTCACCGAAGACATTCCGCCCGAGCGGGTCTTTGACTACCGTTTTGTGAAGCAGGCGGAGCAGGAACTTAAGGGCTGGACACCGCAGACGCCGAGATAAGTTTTAAAAAAGCGCCTATTTCGACTTCCGCAGGCTCTTTCGTCGCGATGGCGCAGTACTCGCCTTATCTTTCCCCTTCTTTGCTCGAGGGCCTCCGCAGATCGAACAGGTCTCATTGTCCGGAGCTTGCCACTGCCGGCATTTTTGACATTCCCAAATTTCGTTCATTGCGTCGCTTCTCTTCGGTTCATGCGCGAAGCTTCGCGCACAGCACGCCATCCAGCAGCGCAGTTGACATATCTCAAAAAGAGATAGAGAGATACTCCTTCTTTTAATTTTTTGCAATATGAATTCATATGGAATCGACGATGCGAAAAAAACCTCTGAAGAGAATTAACCGCGACGAGATCCCGCGCGAATCATACCATCCCCTTCGCCTGCGCTGGCCGGTCAAGTGGCTTACGCTTCTAGGGCGCATGCCGGACGATAAATTGGCGCGAAAGATGGGCGTGAGTTTAGATGCCGTCCGAGGGGAAAGGACACGGCGACGGGTTAAGGCCTTCCGACCGCGAAGCCCGAATATAGAGTGGACGTCCGCGATGATTCGGCTCTTGGGCACGGACATCGACAGCGACGTTGCCGCGCGGCTCGGACTCCCGACTCACGCCGTGCGGCGGAAGCGTTGGAAAACGGGCATTCCGCCGTACGATGCGAGCCGGCAACGACGTGGATTTGTTTGGACGAGACGGAAAATCGCCCTGTTAGGCACCAATGTCGACCGTGTCATCGCCAAGCGGTTGCGAGTCAGCATGGCGACCGTCGCAATTAAAAGAGCGCAGTTGGGCATCAAGAGCTTTTATCCGCAGCGGCGCATCCGCTGGACAAAAGAAATGGGCGCGCGCTTAGGTAAGGCGACCGATTGGGAGATTGCGGCTCGATACAGGATAAAACGGGAAAGCGTCGCAAGGGAACGACGGCGACGAAACATTCCACCAGCGGTCGAAACCCGGCCCGTGAAGCGGACACCCAAGCTCAAAGCGATTCTCTCGCTGCCGCTTCGGTCTATCAGCCGGCATTACAATATAGGCTGGGATACGGTAGCAAAACTTCGCCGGGAGCTCGGCGTTCCCCCGGCAGAGCGTTGGCCTGGCAAAGTTCGCGGTAAGACGGTTGCGTCGCGGTAATGCGTCTGCCCGCTTTGTTTTCCGGCTGAGGCACGTGCGTTTGACACACCAGGAGCCTTCACATAATCATGCGGGCATGAAGTTCGGCGGGCATTATTTACCGACTTACGTTTCCGATCTCGACGGACCGGCGACGGAATTCTACCGGCGCATGTTCGAGCAGATGGAAGAATTGGACCGGCTCGGATTCGATCACGTCTGGGTGACGGAGCATCACTTCGGCGATTACGGCGGCGCGATACCGCACCCGCCGACGTTTCTCTCCGCCGTCGCGCGGACGACGAAGCGGATTCGACTCGGCGTCGCCATCAACGTGCTGCCGCTGCACAATCCTCTGGAAGTGGCGGAGTCGTATGCCATGGTGGACGTGGTCTCGAACGGCCGGCTCGAGTTCGGCGTCGGCAAGGGGAGCGAGCCGAGCGAGTACCGGCGCTCTGGCGTGTCACAGGAAGAGGCGACGGGTCGCATGAAAGAGGGGACGGAGGTCCTGCTCCAGGCATGGTCCGACGGGCCGGTAAATTTTCGCGGCGAATTCTTTCGCTATGAAAATTTTCGCGTGCTGCCCAAGCCGGTGCAGCGGCCGCACCCGCCGGTCTGGGTCGGCTGCGCCCGCAGCGAAGATTCGTTTCAGTGGGCGGGAGAAAACGGTTTCCACCTGATGACGCTGCCATACTTATACAAGACACCGGACCTTTTGCCCAAACTTGTAAAGATTTATCGTGAAGCGTTGGTCAAGTCCGGGTACGATCCGGCGCGGTGTCAGGTGCTGGGAAAATTCCATGTCTACGTCGCGGAGAGCTTCGAGCAGGCGGCGCGCGAAGCGGCGCCCTATCTGGAAAATTATTTCAGAGTGCACGCCGCGCACGACCCCGAGCGCAAAGTGGGAGGGCAGTTGGCGCTGAGGGACGTCAGCACCCAGCTAACCGGAGGCCTTGCGATCGCCGGCGACCCCGCGCGCTGCATCGACACGATCAAGCGCTGGCGCGACGAAGTCGGGCTGACGACTCTATCGGGGACTTTTCACTTCGGCGGCATGCCGCAGGAAATGGGGATGAAAAATATACGTTTGTTTGCTGAGAAAGTAATACCGGCGCTGCAAGATTGAAGACCATTTTTTATCCTCGTCTCGTCGGAAAGGCCGGCGGGATGATCTCTTCCACCGACCTTCCCGCCCAGTCGCGCTTGGGCCAGTTGTCCCACGCGGCCTTCGCCGCCGCGTCGGCGCGCGCGTAGAGATCGGCTTCGTCGATGCGCGCCGAGCGGCCGGATTCGATCGCGACTTCGCCGTTTACCAGCACGGTGTCCACGTCGGCGCCGCTGCCGTATTCCACCAGCGCATTGATCGGATCGCGCACCGGGCCATAGCGCGTCGTGCGCAGATCGATAATCACAATATCCGCCTTGGCGCCGGGCGCGATCTTTCCGAGGTCGTCGCGTCCCAGCGCCTTCGCGCCCCAGATCGTTGCCGCGTTGAAAACTCGCTCGGGACGCGCGCCGTAATATTTTTTATCCACCAGGCGCGAGACCAACGACGCGTAGCGCATCTCGGCGACGATATCGAGCGGGTAGGTGTCCGTTCCCAATCCCGTGTTGACGCCGGCCTCGACGTAGCGGTCGAAAGACTCCGCTGCATTCGCCATTTTGGCGTACTTGCGCGGGCAGTGGCCGACGGAAGCGCCGGATTCGGCGAGAAGCTTCAACTCGTCGCCGAACGGATAATCCACTTTCGAATGGCCGGCGATGAAGACCGTATGGCCGAGAATCGTTTTCGGCCCTAGAATGCCGGCGTCGGCGAGGTACTCAATAACGGGTTTCCGGTGGTTGTAAAGAATCTGCACCAGCTCGCGCAAGTTTCCCGCCGCGTGCGTGTGAATGCCGACGCCCAGCTCTTTCGCCGCCGTGACGGTCTCTTTCAATAAAGACGGCTCACAGGTCTCCGCCTGGGCGGGATTCAAAATGCCTTGGACGCGGCCGTCCTTCGCGCCGTGAAATTTGCGGATGAAATCAATTGCCCGTTGTAGTCCGGGACGGCCGCGGTCTTCGCGCGCTTCATAATAATGGCGTCCCTCCGCATCGGTGAAAACGTCATGGCTGCGAAACGGCGGGCTGAAAAAGACGCGGGCGCCGATCTTGCCGACGGTCTCGACATACTCGCCCAGATCTCCCGGTCCGCCGCCCGGGTCAAGGATCGTCGTCGCGCCGTTCCTGAGCGCGCTGTAGAGCGCATACTGCCGGCCGATGGCGACGCTCTCCGGCGGCGGGGGCGCGGCCTTCTCCTTCACCGGCGCGCCTAAAACGAAGAAGTTCGCCGACAGATAATCTTTCTTGGTCGCGTCCGTGATCAGATAGTCGCCGACGTTCAACTGCGAGTGGACGTGGAGGTTGATGAAGCCGGGACAGACGAGCTTTTCAGACGCGTCGATGACCTCGTCCGCGCGCTTCGTCCGATCCGCGCCGACATAGCTGACCGAGTCGCCTTCGATCAGCACACTGCCGTCGGGGACCAGCTCGTGACTCGTTCCCGACCAGCCGACCACTGTGCCGCCGTCGATTCGAATCGTCATGGGTTACCTGTTTTGAAAAACGTCACCCTTCGACAGGCTCAGGGTGACCGGCTCAGTTCGTATTCCGTTCGTGCTGAGCTTGTCGAAGCGCGAACGAAGATCTTCTCATTTTTGTTCCGCGCGTTTTGGCTGTCCGACGACGGCGCGCACGGCGTCGGCCATCTCGCGGCTTAAATCGGCGAGCAGCGCGCTCATCGCGTCGACGGCCGCTTCTCTGGATTGTCCTTTGATGGGCCGCTGGAAAAAGCTCGCCTTGGCGGCGAGGGCTTGCTTGGCGGCGGTGTCGTTGATCGCCCAGCGGGCCGAAAGTTGCGCTTCGCCCTCCGCGGTGGGCTCGAAACGGAAGATCTCGACCTCGACCTGGTGCGTGATCCGGCGGCTCGCCGGCCAGGGATAGCGGACGATGCGCTCGCTCCCGAGCAGGGCAAAAAGATTTTGCGCCAGCACGCGGCTCAAGCTCTCTTCCAACGGCTCGATCCAGCGGTCGTTTTGCGCGACGTCGAACCGGTTCTGAGCGACGCGGACGACCAGCTCTTCGCGATCGAGGTAGCCGGGAATGCGGACCGGGCCGACGCCGAGCCAGATCTCGTCTAGGCCGGGATTTTTTGCCGCCGCATCCGTCTGCGCCTGCGCGGTGAGCGTAAAATATCTTGTGCGGTCGGGCTGGGGCGAGAACGAGGGGCAGGCGGCGAGGGACACCAAGATCAGCAAGACTGCTGGAAGAAACGCCGCGGAAAGTTTTTTTCTGTCATCCTGAGCCCTTCGGCTGCGCTCAGGGTAAACTCTGCGAAGGATCTCGCGCCGTAGTTCAGCACAAGTCCCGAGAGGAATTTCAAGCGGATGGGGAGAGATTCTTCGTCGCTTACGCTCCTCAGAATGACAATCTCTGGTTTTTTCTGTGGCTTGTGAGAAACGAATCAGCCGCCGCATCAATCCTCCTTCTTGGAGTCGGGTTTGCCGAAGATGAGCGCCCGCGGATTTCTTTCCAGATAATTCGCCAACTGCCTGAGCGAGCGCGCGGCCGAAGAAACTTCCCGAAGGCTTCGCGTCAGCTCGTAAAACGTCGGCGAGTCGGGATCGATCAAGGCGCTCACGTTCGCGAGCGTCGTTTCGACGCGCTTCATCGTCTCGCCGGCTTGCTTGACGGCGACTCGGGTCTCGTTGGATGTTTGCTTCAAATCGCCGGACAAGTCCTTGAAGGTCGATTCCATCGTTTTGGCCACGTCCCCGACGGTTTTGATGGCCTCCTCGACTTTGGGCATGGTTTGTTGCATTGCCTGCAGAGAACCCTTCAGCTCGGGAGAACTGACCATGGCATTGACGCCCTTGGAGGCCGCTTCTATCGAGTTGATCAACGCCTGGAAGTCGATCGCTTCGAGCTTGGCGACGATGCGTCCCGCGGCGTCCTGGGCCTTCTCGAAAATAGATGGGATGGTCGGGATTTCCTGATACGGGCCGCTCTGCGCCGCCTGGACGAAGTTCGCGGGGGTTTCGGGGTAGAAATCCAGGCCGACGTAAAGGAGGCCCGTCACGATGCTCTCCAACTGAAGCGAGCCCCGCAGGCCCTGATCGATGAGCGCCTTGGCGACTTCCGGATCGGTGATGGCGGCGCCCTGGCCGCCGCGCTGGGTTATCTTTTTCGCGTCGACGCGAATGATGACGGGGATACGCTGCACGCTCAGGTCCGAGCCGATCTGCAACAGGATGCTTTTTACTGCGCCGATCTCGACGCCTTTGAATTTCACCGGCGCCCCGACGCGGAGCCCGTTGACCGAGCCGTCGAAGTAGAGGATGAAATCGCGGGAAACGACAAACAGCCGTCCGGAGCCGATCAGCAGCACCGCGGTAACCACCAGGGCGAGGCCGCCAAGGACAAAGGCGCCGATCAAGGTCGGGCTTACTTTTTTGTTCATCTCTTCTCCTCCAGCCCCTCTTGCCCGCGGGTCAGGAAAGCGCGCACTTTGGGAGAACCCGAACGCAGCAGCTCCCTGGGATGGCCGCGGGCGATGACCGTATTGCTGTCGGCGTCGAGAAAGATGCTATTATTGCCGATCGTGAGAATGCTTGCCACGTCGTGCGTTACCACGACCACGGTGGCGCCGAGGCTGTCGCGCAGCTCGAGAATGAGATCATCCAGCAGGCGCCCGCTTACCGGATCGAGTCCCGCCGAAGGCTCGTCGAAGAAGAGAACTTCCGGGTCGAGCGCCATCGCGCGCGCGAGGCCCGCGCGCTTTTGCATCCCGCCGCTGATCTCCGACGGGTAATAATCTTCGAAGCCCTTGAGGCCGACCAGCGCGAGCTTGAGCGCGGCCACCTCGCGGATCTCGCCGGCTCCGAGATCGGTGTGGTCTTCCAGCAGGAGGCCGATATTTTCCGCCAGCGTCATCGAGCTCCACAGCGCGCCGCTTTGAAACAGCACTCCGACCCGCCGGAGAATTTCCTGCCGCTTGGCGGCGTCTGCCCGGGTGAAATTCTCGCCTTCGTAAAAGATCTCTCCTCTCGCCGGCTCTTCGAGGCCGATCAGATGCCTCAGCAGGGTGCTTTTTCCGGAGCCGCTGCCGCCCATGATGATGAAGATGTCGCCGTGCTCGACGGTGAAATTCACATCGCGCATCACGACGAAATCGCCGTAGGCCATCGTGAGATCGCTAACGACGATGTGCGGCCGCGCGCCGTTGCCGGGGAGAAGATGGTCAAGCTGTTCGGTCGCTTCCACCCGTCAGATCCCCACCACGTAAAAAACCACCGCCAGGATGCCGCAGGCGACGATGCTGGCGACGATGCCGCTGACGACCGCCGACGTGGTCGCGTCGCCGACGGCGGAGGCGCTCCGGCCGCACTGCAGGCCGCGAAGACAGCCGAAAAAGCCGATCAGCCCGGCGTAGACCGCGCTTTTGAAAATGCCGCCGAACATATCGGGGAGCCGGATCGCGCGGGTCGTCTCCAGATAATAGGTGGTCCAGGAGAGGTCCAGCATGCTGATGCCGATGGCCGCGCCGCCAAGCACGCCGATGAAATCGGCGTAAAGGCAGAGCAGCGGCATCATCAACGTCAGAGCGATGACGCGGGGGAGCACGAGAAATTCCATCGGCGGAAAGCCCATGGCCACGAACGCGTCGATCTCCTGGGTCACCTTCATGGTCCCGAGCTGGGCGGCGAACGCCGCGCCGGTGCGTCCCGCCATGATCACGGCGGTCATCATCGCGCCCATCTCGCGCAGCATGCCGATCGCGACGAGATCGGCGATGTAAATCTGCCCGCCGAACTGCTTGAGCTGCACCGCGCCGACGAAAGCGAGGATCACGCCGACGAGGAAGCTGATCAGCGTGACGATCGGCAGCGCCTGCGCGCCGCACTCCTGAATCATCAGCAGGAGGTCCCACGGGCGGTAGCGCGCCTTCATGCGCAAGAACCTGCCGAAGGCGGCGGTCATCTCACCCAAGAAGGCGATCGTCTCGACGGTGGAGGCGGCGGTCTCGATCGTCGTCTCGCCGACGCGCTCGAGCAGCGCTTCCTTGACCTCTTGCCGGCGCGCGCCTTTTCTTTCCGGCACCGCCTCGGCCAGCTCGAGCAGGCGGCGGATGCCGGCGGGCAGTCCGGCGAGGTCTACTTCGAGGCGTTTTTTGCGGCAGAGCTCGATGACTTTGGCGAGAAACGTGAGCAGACCGCTGTCCCACGCGGTCAGCTCGCGCGTATCGAACGAAACGCGCGCCGCGGCGCCCAGGCGCTCAGCGACCTCGGCGATGGACGGCAGCCCGCCTTTAAGACTCCAAGCGCCGGCGAGGCGGACGACCAACTCGCCGTTGTCTTTCTGCTCGAACGAGAGCGACCCTGTTCCGGCCGTCTCGTCAAGCCTCCTCTCGGCTTTGGCCATTAAAGTTAATTAACCTATCGAGGGTCAAAATTACAGGGCAGGTCGTTTTCGATTTTGGCTTTTAGATTCTCCAGACAATCGAAAATCGGCAATCAAAAATCTAAAATTTTAAGAGGCTTTTGCAACCAGCTTTTCCAGCTCCTCGTACGGATGGGCGCCGACAAGCGCGTAGCGTCCGATGAGAAACGTCGGCACGGCGGTGACGCCGAGAGCGGCGCATCTCCGCCAATCGTTGTCCACCGCCGGTTTGAAGCTCCGGCTGAGGAGCGCGTCGATCGCCTCCTCCGCCGGCAGTCCGACGTTCTTCGCAATGCCGGCCAGCACCCCGCGGTCGCCGATGTTCTTCACTTCGACGAAGAAAGCGCGGAAGAGCGGATCGTGAATCTCGTATCCCTTGCCTTTGCTTTCGGCCCATTTCGCCAGCTCCTGCGCGAGGCGACTATTGTAGGTCATGTCGCGCTCGCTGTTGTACGGCAGCCCTTCCTGCTCCATCAAAGCCTTCATGCGCGCGTCGCGCTCGGCTACCGCCGCGCGGCGCTTTCCCTCCGCCGGCGTTTCGGGATGGAGCGGGAAGTGGGTGAACTTAACTTTCAAGCCGTGATTGGTTTTGAGTTTTTCAATACGCCCGGTACTGAGATAGCACCACGGTCAGACGTAGTCTGAAAAGACTTCCAGCGTCAAAGGCTCGGTCATGATTTCCTCCTCAGGCTTGAATCATCCCAAGTTTACGCCGAGAGCGGCGCTCCTGACAAGCGGTCCGGCGCTTCGGCGGCGTGAAAAATTGCGCTTGACGCCTCGTGAGGGTTTAGAGTATGGGTTGTGGAAAGTTTCCAATTTCGCCTTTAGGTATGCACTTATGGCTGGCCCCAATCTAAAAGGGTTGCCCCAACTCTCCTCCATTAACCGCGGCGACACGGCGCGCATCGCTGCCATCGCTCCACCGGCACCGCAGACACCCAAGCTGCTCTGACCACGTATATATGAAAAACTGCGAATGGAAACGGATTGACAAGTTGTTGGTCGACAAGATAAAAGTCGCGCAACTGTGATTTTTGCAATCGGTAATATAGTCGAATGGCGGATTGGTTGTCCTATCGCCAGGCCTGAAGATATTCGCCTACTCACGATCATTGTGCGGAGGGGGAAATGATTCAGATTGCTCATCGGGGACATGCGACGCGGCTCATCCGGTTCGCCGGCAGCGCGGCGTGGCTTTTTCTTTTGGCGGCGGCACTCGTTCCATGGAGTTCTCCCCCCGCTCATGCGCAGGCCGCTGATGTCTGCACCAATTTGCCGACCAAACTGAAGAAGCTGGGCGAGGCCAACGCCGACTACCTAAAGGCGCTCGACGACTATAAGAAGGCCAATCCCGACCCGGCCAAGGCCACCACCAAACCGCCGGCGCCGGAGCGGTATGCGCTGTACGATCTGGCAAATCGTCCCACTCCCTATCGCGTCGAATTGAGCGGCGCCAAGCTGCCGGGGGACGGCGCGGCGTGGTTCGCTGTCGTCGACAAAGCCGTGGCCGACCAGAATGCAAAGTTGTGCGTCCGGGTGTATTGGCGTCTCGCTGCCGCCGACAAGCCATTTGAGCCCGCGAACGTTCGCCAAGCCTTTCCGATGGTCGCAAACGACGCCGCCAAGACCCCGAAATACAAGGTGGTGTTCGATGTTGCGGAGCCGCCGAATGGCAGTCGGGTTTATTCCACCCCCACCGAGTATCTGCTGGTCGGAATGCACGGCGAGGACCTGTTCAGCTACACCACGCGCATATCGGTCACACACCGCCGCCCTGATGTCTTAACCGCTCTCCTGTTCGTCTTGCTTGTCTACGGGTTTCTCGCCTGGATAACCTACGATGGCAAGGACGCGGAAAATTTGAGGGGCTTCGAATTCTTCTTGTATCTGCTGAGCCCGGTTCGAATCTCGGCGGGGGTGGTCGGTGATGCGAGCATCTCTCAGATCCAGGTAGTGCTCTTCACCTTCATCGTGGCGGGGCTCCTGTTCTATCTATGGCTGCGAACCGGCCTGCTCGCCGACATATCGAACGATTTGCTAACCCTGCTCGGCATCAGCGCCGTCGGTGCCGGCGCTGCGAAATTCACCGCCACCATGAAGACCGATCTCGATCCCAAGGTGAAGGCGTTCATCATCGGCAAGGGCTGGTACAACTGGAAGAACGTGCCCGCCGGACAAACCGCCACGTTCCACAACCTCCTGCTTACCGGCGGCCGGCTCGACGTCTACAAGTTCCAAGTGGCGATCTTCACCCTGGTCGTTGCCGCCTATGTGGTTTCGAGCGGCCAGAATGATCTCGGCGATGTGAAGATTTCCGATACAATGCTTTATCTGATCGGCATCAGCCAAGGCGTCTATATCGGAGGCAAGGTGATCACCGATCGCACCTCGAGAATCGAGGACGCAGTGAAGAAAATGATGGAGAACGAGACACTGCTTGCCGACGCAAAAAAGAAGCAGGAGTACGATCAGGCCGAAGAAACGGCGAAGACTGAATTCGCCGCCCTCTATCAGCTCCAAAAGGCATGATCGGCCGTCCATGGTAACCCGGCTGCTTTCAAATCCCCATAGCCGCAGCTTGCGCTGCGGTTCCGCGTTTTAGTCCAACTTCCTTCGACTAAAGCGCAGGACAGGTTTATCCCGCCATCGTTCCTTCGGCGATCTATCCGGAGCTTGATTGCTTCCAGGCTTTGGGGATAAAACGCTATACGTTAGGCGCACATTGGAGGAACAAGACCATGGCCGAGGCAGATGTCTTGTGGCAGCTCATCAAGGATAATTTCGAGCAGGCCCGGGCGCATGAGACGTATCGCGCCGACATCTCCAAGCTCGTCATCACTCTCGCGGGCATCCTCGTGGGAACCCTCTCCGTAACGGGCGTCACCCCTCGAGGGGAGAAAGTAGTGTGGTTGGCTGTTGGCGTGCTCGGCATTTACGGTGCTCTGGCCAGTGCCAAGCACTACGAGCGCAATCGCATGCACGTCGCGACTGCCCAGCATCTCCTGGACAAGCTGAAAGACCTCGCAGGATTTCAGTCCGACCTGAACAAAGTGTTCAAGGATTTCCAGAGCGCTCGCAACTGGAAGCATTCGCCGCTCGCATCGCTGAGTCTCAATTGGCTCTGGACGGGGTTCCCGGGGTTACTTGGTGCTGCGGCCCTGTTGACCTGGCTCTGGAAGCTGACGTGTGGATGAATGACGCCGCCTAACAAGCCGGTGCAGCCGCAGGCCTGCGGCCCGCGCGGCTGACCGCCGGCGGTTCGACGGCAGAACAGCGAATGACCACGTACAATTCCTTGCGAAAGCCACATGGCCAAAGATTGCAGAATATCACGACCGATGCCAGATGCCTCATGATTGGCAATTGAAGGAGGGCCGCGTGAGCCAACAACAGCCGGAAACCAGTATTTTTGACGCAGCGAAGGCGATCGTCGAAGCACTCAAGGGACTTGATAAGCCATCGCAAACGCTGGCCATACGCTTCGCTAGTGAGAGCCTGGGCTTGTCCGGGGTAGCAATGCAGGCGTCGCCGGCGGTACGTGCGTCGTCGTCGCAGATGTCCCAACCCGAACTTCGTGGGGCAACGCACTCAACAGACATCAAGCAATTTACAGCAGTCAAGGCGCCCAAGAGCGATCAACAGTTTGCGGCCGTCGCCGCGTACTTCTATCGATTTGAAGCGTCCGAGTCGGATAGAAAAGATACTATCGACGCAAACACGCTTAAGGAAGCCGCTCGCCTTGCGGGTCGACGGCAGGCTAAGAATTGGGGCTTTACGCTTACGAACGCGAAGAACGCTGGGTACCTTGACAGCGCTGGTTCGGGACAGTACCGGATCAACTCCGTGGGTGAGAACCTCGTTGCGATTGCATTGCCTGGAGACGATTCCGAAAGCGCGCCAAAGCGGCCTTCCAAACGGAAGGCAACAAAGAACAGCTCAGGGACTAAGAGGAACGCGAAACCTCGTAGGTGACGCGATGCGGATTGACCCGGGTGCACGCATATGCCAACTCCTTCTGAAGCCATCGATGCGGCCATCCAGGAGGTTCAGACAGCGCGGTCTTTGGTCTCCAAGATCAAGGCGAAGCAAGTCACGGGGGTGGACGCCCTCGCGTCGCTGAAGGCAACGGCTTTGACGTGGTTCAATACGCATCGAACCGTTATCACCGTTGGTGCGCCCAGTGTCGACGTCGAGCCGGCCGACAGGCACTACACCAGTATTTTGAATTCCACCGCGAAGTTTGCCGCACGACAGACATACCTTACGGCCCTGGCCGACGCCAAGGCAGTCCTCATCACTATACGGGCTACAGTGTTGAAGGCTCCCATGCTTGCTGCTGGCGGCAACACGGACGATATCGCTCCCGACTTCTCTCCGCTAGCGGGGAACCAAGAAATACGGGATATCCTAACCCGCAGGTGGCATGAGTGTCGCAAGTGCGTAAACGCAGATGCGCATTTGGCCGCGATCGTGATGATGGGCGGCCTGCTTGAAGCACTATTCGTGGCACGGGCCAACAAGATGGCAGTGAAAGACCCTCTCATCAATGCCACGTCCGCCCCGAAGGACAAGTCAACGGGTAAAACCCTAAACTATCAGGAATGGATGTTAGATTCCTATATCAAGGTTGCGCATGAACTGAAGTGGATTAGTGAATCTGCCAAGGACGTCGCAGACGTCCTGAAAGAGTATCGAAACTATATTCATCCCGAGAAGGAGCGGCGACACGGAGTAGTTTTGGCTCTGAATGACTCGTCGATGTTCTGGCAAGTCACAAAGGCGCTTGTCCGGCAACTTCTGATGAGCGCAAGCATGCCCTGAAACATGACTTCAGGAACGCAGCTCCGAAGTCACAATGAGTGAGTTGAGAATGAAGGCCGAACAAAGCGCTGCACTTGACGCGGGCCAGCGGGCCATTCGGAGTCCTCGCATTTCCGATCAAGCGACCGGCCCGCGCAAGTGAGCGCAAGCGTTGGGCCTGCGGTCATGTCTCGTCGTCCC
Source organism: Candidatus Binatia bacterium (assembly GCA_036504975.1). Taxonomy (NCBI): domain Bacteria; phylum Candidatus Binatota; class Binatia (SeqCode); species Binatia bacterium. The sequence goes on from DASXUF010000114.1 coordinate 38,536, forward strand.
CGAACCCACGTTTGCGGAGTTCTCTTTCATAGACATAACTCAAACTCGCGCCCGGAATGGCCGTCCGAATCTTTTCCGCGAAAGCCCGAAGCGGAATTCCCGCGGCTCCCCAACACAACTAAGAATATCGAAACGAGTGTCATCATCGTTCTGCTCCCGGATGAATTCACGATGCGCTTTTATCATCGGTATTCGATGCCGGTCCACTCCGCGTCTCTTGACCTCCGCTAGCCGCTGGGACTACATTCGCTGCAATTCTACTGTCATTCATCCAGGAGGTTATCTATGGAAACCGAAGCCAAGCCATTCAAGTATCAACGGCCGGAGTTTGAGGGAGTCAAGAAAAGCATGCTTGTCTGCAGCAGCGATCTGATGCGCGTGCATGTGCAGGTGGTGAAAAGCGGTGGGGAAAATAATCTCCATACCCATCCCGGAGAGGACGCTTTTTGGTACGTGCTCAACGGCGCCGTGCGGTTTTACGGCGAAGGCGACAAAGTCATCGGCGTATACAACAAGGGCGAAGGTATTTTGATCCCGCGGGGATTCAAGTATTGGTTCGAGAGCGCCAGCGATGAGCCACTGGAAGTGCTCCGCGTCGGCGCCCGTGACCAGACCAAAGAGCTCAAGCGGGTCAACGCGTCCCCGATCAAAGAGTGGATGGTAGAGCGCGGCGGATTCTAGTCGGCTGATTGCGGCTCGCAACAGCGTTGCTGAAAAACCTCCGTTCACCCTTCGAGAGCCTCAGAGCGAACGGAAGAGGGGTTGGAATCATTGGTATTTTCCGTTCGTGCTGAGCTTGTCGAAGTACGAATCCGAGTTTTTCAGCAGTCTGCAGTCACGGAGGACAGCGAATGGAGTACCGTCAATTCGGAACCACGGAATTCAAAGTATCACCCGTCGGACTCGGCTGCATGAGCATGTCCGGCGTTTACGGGCCCGCAGATGACAACGAGTCCATCGCCACACTGCACCGCGCGTTTGATCTGGGCATCAACTTTATCGATACCTCAGCCAGCTACGGCAGCGGCCATAATCACGAGCTGATCGCCAAGGCACTGAAGGGTAGACGCGAAAGAATTATTGTTCACTCAAAATCCGGCAGCCCGCGCACGCCTGATGCAAGCGGCCGTCGCAGCGGCAGCACGCCGGAATATCTGACCCAAAACTGCGAGCAAAGCGTCACGCGTCTCGGCATCGATTGTCTCGACATCTTCTGCATGTCGCGGATCGACCCGAAGATACCGGTCGAAGAGTCCGTGGGCGCGATGGCGCGCCTCGTTGAGCGCGGGCTCGCCCGTTACGTCGGTTTATCGGAAGCCAGCGCGAATTCGATTCGCCGTGCGCGTAAGATTCACCCCATCGTTTCGTTGCAGATGGAGTATTCTTTGTGGTCGCGGGATCCGGAAGGCGGCAATATCCAAGCCTGCCGCGATTTCGGCATGGGCTTTATGGCCTACTCGCCGCTGGGCCGAGGCTTCTTTGCCGGCGCGGTTCACAGCCTCAAGGACTTTGGCGAGGGCGACAGCCGCCGCAACCATCCCCGCTTTCAGCCGGGCAACATCGAGCGGAACTTAACGCTGCTCTCTCGGTTCGAAGAGATCGCCAAAGAAAAAACCGCAACTCCGGCGCAGCTCGCGCTGGCTTGGCTCATGGCCCAAGGGCCGGACATCATTCCCATACCAAGCAACAAGAGCCGCAGGCATCTCGACGAGAACCTGAAAGCGATCGATATCAAGCTTGGCGCAGAGGATCTCGCACGGCTGAATAACCTCTTTGCGCCTGCGGCTGTGGCGGGAGATCGGACAAGAGATATGGATCGGGTGAACGTGTAACGGCCTCGGGTCCCGGGTTTCAACGACTTGAGCGAATTGAACTTTTTGAACGGTTCAAGATATTCAAGCCGTTCAAAGGGTGCAAAACTTAGGGAAGCTTTATGAAGGACGTAACCATCGTCGTCGGCACCATTGGCCAGAGCATTATGCGCAGCGAAGATAACGGCAAGACGTGGGCGCGCATCGGGCCGCGCCGCGGATTTCCCTACGAAGCCTCGGTGCGCTGTCTGGCCATGCATCCGCGCAATCAAAATATTATATTCGCCGGCACCGAGAGAGGCCTCTATCGCAGCGAGGATGCGGGCGCCAATTGGCGGTCGGTCGATTCTATTCTTAATGCGTTCTACATTTGGGCGATTGGGATCGATCCGGTGAATCCGGACATCATGTTCGCCGGCAGCGGCACGCCGACACCCGCGGCGATTTTTCGCTCGACGGGCGGCGGGAAAAGCTGGGATAAACGCCCGGTTGCGGTCGCGGCCGAGTGTGAGAACGTGGGTAGTCCGAGAGTAACGAGTATCTCGGTCGATCCGGTGGAGCCCAAAAACATTTGGCTGAGTCTCGAAGTCGACGGTGCGCGGCGCAGCACGGATCACGGCGAAACTTGGAGCCTTGTCGAAGTAACGGGTCACCGGGACATCCACAACGTCGTCGTGGCCGCAGGTCCGCCGCGAACCGTCTTTATTATGGAGAATCGCGAGATCTACGCGAGCACCGACGATGGCGCGACCTGGGAAACGCTTGGCATGCAGACGAGCGTTCCCTGGGAATATCCGCGCAAAGAAACTTATCTGCGCGGCTTCGCCGTTCATCCCGCCGATCCGAAGACTCTGTTGTTGGGATGCGGCGACTTCACGCCGGGGAGTTCCGGAGCCGTCGCCAAATCCGGCAATCTCGGGAGGAGCTGGCAAGTGCTACCGCTCCCCAATGAGCCGAATTCCACCGTATGGACGTTTGGCGTGAATCCCGCAGATCCGAACATCATTTTCGCGGCGAGCCGGTACGGATATTTGTATCGCAGCGATTCGGGCGGAGAGTCTTGGACCAAGCTCCGCCGGGAGCTCAGCGAGATCGCCGCGGTTTGCTGGCTACCGAACTAGCCGCGATTGTTCAGTGTCAAGGAGTCTTTTCTTGCGGAGAGCGAAAAACTCCGGGCGTTGCTTCTGCAGCGTTTTGCGAAAGGCTTCTCGATATTCCACGTTGTAGAGTCGCGGCGCGCTTCACTTCACGGATGATGTCGCCGGCTTTAACGACCGCCGCTTCCATGGATTATTTCTTTGCCTTGCCTTGCAACTCAGCTTTGACTTCGCGCAGCAACGAGAGGTCGGCGACGCGGTCGAGCGGAACGTCCGCCGTCACCTGCGCGTCCTTTTTCATGTTGTCGATCACCGATTTGAGCACCGGCTCCTCGACGTCGCCGTCGATATTGAGCACTTGTTTGATGATTCGATAGCTGTCGGCGGCGACTTTGGCATCGAGACCGAATTCTTTTTGCAGGTACTTTGCCACCTCGGCCTCGTGCTTAACGATGTAGTCGAGACTGCGCAGAGTGCCGCGGATCACCGCTTTGGCCTGTTCGCGCTTCTCTTGCAGATGGTTGAGGCGGGCGACCAGCCCGCCCTGAATATCGCGGATGTCGAAGGCGTTGCCCAAATCCACGTACCCCGCCACCGTCGCCATCGAAGTATACGGCGGGCTGAGAATCACGGCGTCCACCGCTTTACCCACCAGCACCGCATAGCTCTGCGCCGTCGTGTTGGTGGTGATGTAGGTGGCTTTGTCGTTGGGGCCGCCGCGGCCGAGCTTCTTCATCACCGCCAGCGCGCCGTAGTGGGCGAGAGAGCCGATGCCGCTGACGCCGACGGTGCTGATCTTTTGCGCCGTCATCCCCGGCTGTCCCACCAGGCTGAAGCTCAGTCTCGTCTGGATAAACGTCAGCGCGCGCAGCGGCGCGCCTTTCAAGGCGGCCCGCATGCCGAGCCCGCCGGCGGCCGAATAGTCGAGCTCGCCCGCTTGCAGCGCGGTGATGCCGATCGGAGGCCGGATCACGATCAGCTCGAGATCGAGGCCTTCCTCTTCGAAGATGCGCTTGTCCTTACCGAAGTAGTAGGGAAAAAACGTCAACGATTTGGCGGGCACGGTCAGCTTCACTTTTTCGGGCGATTTGCGCGCGTGCGCATCGGGGCCGGTGGTCGCCGCGTCGGCGGGCGCGCCGAGGAAGAAAACAATCGCCAGCAGCCCGAAGCACAAGAATTTATGACTTCGTCTCGACCATTGATCGAGCCAGCCGCGCGGATCATGATGGAGCATAGAGATCTTTTCCGCTCGACAAACTACGCGAGAAAATTTCCCCGATGAGACGGGTATGTAATGTAGTCAACATAGTGTAGAAGTCTCGAAGGTGTCAACGCGCAACGAACCGGCGCATGCGAAATGAGTGAAGGGATCTGCCTACGTCTGCCCGATCGATTTGTAGGCAATTTCCTTCCTCGGTCGATCCCTTACTTTTTTCCAATTCGGAACTCCGCTTTGCGCAAAAAAGGACAACGTAGCGGAAAAGAACACTCGACATCGAGTCGGACCGGCCGATGTTTTCGAGCAATAGGCGGTTGTTATTTAGGACCTCATTCGTGGTATAAGTCTTGCTGCCCTAAATACAGCTTTATGGACAATTTGCAAAACAGATCGCGATCAATCCAATGAAAAGGGGGATATACCATGGCCATTTGGAAAGAGACCAACAAGCCGGAGGGGTCCGTGACGCCGTTTGAGGCGGTGCGGGAACATTCGCCGGCTTCCGATCCATCCGCCACCCCGGCGCCGGCGCGGCACGCGCACGCCGCGGACTCCAGAGCTTCCGTCATCGGCACCGGTTTGGTGATCGAGGGGAAAATCGAGGGCGAGGGAGACGTTCACATCGCCGGCAGCTTCAAGGGCGACGTGCGGGTGAACGGCGACGTGACCGTCGAGCCCGGAGCACGGATCAGCGCCGAGATCAGCGCCGTCACGGTGACCGTCGGCGGACAGGTCGAAGGCAACATCAACGCATCGACTCAAGTGAAGCTGTTGCAATCGGGTCAACTGATAGGGGATCTGAAAGCGAAGTCTTTGACGGTGGCCGCCGGCTCGCGCATGCGCGGCCGAGTCGAGTTCGGCTGGGACGAGCAAGAGTCCAGGAAGATCGAGCTCAACGTGGTGAAAAAGAGCGACAACAGAACGGCCGTGTAGTTTTCTATGAAGCTGCTCAACTCGGCGCTGGGCGCGACCCGGATCTGTCCTCATTGCAGGTCGGAGATCCTGCAAAGCTCCACCACCTGTCCCGCCTGTCGTCATTTCCTGCGTTACGAGGCGGCCAAGGGTTCCATCAAGCCGCCGCCTGCCGTCGAGCCCCTCAGGGTCGAGGCTACGGTGCGACAACCGGTAGGCGGCAAGGGCTGCGAATATTCGCTGGTGGTGACCGTCCGCAATGACCGCGGCGAGGAATTGACCCGGCAGGTGATCGCCGTCGGCGGCATCAAGCCCGCGGAAGCGCGCATCTTCACGGTCTGGATAGAGGCGTATAGCTCCGAAACCGCCTCGGCCTCGCCGCTGCTGGAAGAAGCAGTGGTCGAGGACGTGAAGACGCACTAAGATCGATTGAAAAGGGCGAGGGCCTCGTCGGCCCCACCCTTGTCTCCGGTTGAAATCCGGCCCAGCGGACGTGTACCCTCTCGGAGAGTTATGCGCGTCCGCAGCGAAATTCTCCTTATCGCAGCCACGGTAGCCTTCCTCAATCCATTCGTCGGCCGGGCGGGCGGGCAAACTTCAGGTTCACCGTCGCGCCCGCAGCGTCCGCCGGCTGCCCGGGCGCAACGAGAGTCGGAGCTGGTCGAGAGGATGAAGGCCACCAGAGCCGGCTTCGAGAAGCTTCTCGCCGCTTATGAGGAGCAATTCCGCAGCCAAAGCGCCGAGCTCGCCCGGCGCAGAAAACTCTACGACAACGGCGAGGTTTCGAGATCGTTTGTCATCGCCGCCGAGCGGGATGTCGCCGACACGCGCGCTCACATCATCGAGGTTCAGCAGTGGATTTTCGAAGATGACCTTGTCCTGGAGGAAGCCCTCGCGCGCGAGGAGATTCTCCGCAGCCCGGCGCTGGCGCTGGGCGGTTATGCCGAATCGAAAACTCTGATCCGTTTCAACGGCGGGGCGAAGTGGTCGCTCGCCGATTCTTCGAAAATTGAAAAATTCTTTTTCGGGCGGTTCGCCCGCGCTCTGCCGGTGAGCGCCAGAGGGCAAACGTCCGCCCACACGCGCATGGGATTCGACCATCACGACGCGATGGACGTGGCCGTGCATCCGGACAGCGACGAAGGGCGGGCGCTTATGGAGTATCTCCGTCAGGCAGGGATTCCGTTTATCGCGTTTCGCGGCAGGATGGCGGGCTCGGCCACCGGCGCGCACATTCACGTCGGCAAGCCGTCGTTCAGAACCGCGTCGCAGTAAATGCGAAAGGCGTCCTTGTATTTGAATTGAGATTCTTCGCTGCGCTCAGAATGACACAAGAGCGAATGTCATCCTAAGCCCTTCACATGTCATCCTGAGCAAAGCGAAGGATCTCTCCGATCCCGTCAGTCGACGGTTTCCGTTTTGGTAAGAACCGGAAAGCCCACTCGTCCGATCAAGGGCAGCTTCAGCGCGGGTCGCTTGACGTCCATTCCAAAGCTCAGCCCGGCGACGTTGACTTCGAGCCCTTCTTCCACGCCCACCAATACTCCGAGCAAGCCGTAGAGCGACAATTGCAAGCCGGTGCCGCTCGGCGCCCAGTCGATGGGGTGTCCATCGATGGGAAAATCTTTGCCGATCGCCGTCACGGGCAATTGCAGCCTCAGTTCCGGAACCTGCCGCGCGACGTAAGCGGTGAATGTATTGCTGTTCGGTCCGGGCCACAGCCGATACTCGTTTGCAAAAGGGTACGTCTCGACGGCCTTGAGGATTTTTTCGATCATGGGGCTCGCTTCCGGGCCGCGCAGGTCGGCGAGCAGCTCCGGCGCGTTGCCGAACCAGTTGCGGTCCGGAATTCCGGGCTCGGAGTAGAGGCCGGCGAGATTGCGCCTCAGGCGCCAGCCGATCACTTGATGGACGATGAACTGCGGCGCGTTTTCCGGTTTGGTCGCGATCCAGGTATGGACGCCGAAGATGCCGCGCCAGTTGAGCGCGCGCGCCGCGTAAACCTGGACCACGGCCTCTGGAGTCTTGGCGGGATCGGGGGCGATGCCGGCGCTGTCGCGGTTGGCCGTGCGGTAGTCCTGTCCGAGCGAGATTTGTCCGGAAAGAATCATCAGCGCGGGAATGGCGACGAGCACAAGCGCGATCCATTTAAGGGGCCACAACATGGACTTATTGTAACTGAAGTCGTCGGGTGAATGCGAGTCTTGCATGTTATTTTGGATCGCGCGATGATCGGCTTCGGAAAAAGCCGTGATCGTGTTCGTGATAAAAAAGACCGTGGGGAAGGGCCGAACACGAGCACGAGACATCGGAGGATTGCTTCGAAGTGACACGATCACGTGATTTTCGCATCGGCCACGGTTTCGATGTGCATCGCTTCAAGCGCGGGCGAAAGCTCGTTCTCGGCGGCGTCCAGATTCCTCACGCCCTCGGCCTCGCCGGCCATTCGGACGCCGACGTGCTGCTTCACGCTCTCATCAACGCGCTGTTGGGCGCGATGGGAAAGGGGGACATAGGGACGCACTTTCCCGACAGCGACCCGCGCTACGAAAATATTTCCAGCGAAAAGCTGCTGAAGCAGGTTTTGCAGATGATGCGGCGGGGAAAATTCCGCGTCGTCAACGGGGATATGACGATCATCGCGCAAAAGCCGCGCCTGGCGCCGCACGCCGGCAAAATCCAACGCCGCGTTGCGGTTTTGCTGAAAATTTCCGTGGAGCGAATCAACCTCAAAGCGACGACGACCGAAGGATTGGGCTGGATCGGCGAAGGCCGCGGCATGGCGGCGACGGCGGTCGTGCTGTTGGAGAAGCGGAAGGGTCGTTGACGCGTGCCAGGACTCCCTATGCGTCTCCGATTGAGTGTGTCCTTCCATATGAGTACAATGCTTCGGAAGGAGGCCGCTATGAGTATTCAACTCACGCCACAGCAACAACAAGCCCTGGACACCCAAGAGGACGGTCCGCCGCGTGTCATCGACACTCGGACTAACACCACCTACATCCTTATTCCAGAGTCGGATTATGAGGCTGCCCGTGAACTTCTTGAAGACGAACGCCGCCAGCAGGCTGTCCACGCGGTGGCGCTGCGCAACGCGGCTGGTCGCATGAATGAGGCTCCATGATCCAGCCTGGCGAGGTCTACATGGCCGACTTTGGGCCAGCCGGACCGCACCCTGTAATCGTGGTGTCACGTGAAGAGCTGAATCGAGGGCGGTATGCGTTGGCCGTTGTCTGCACGTCGGCACGCTTCGTTGTTCGCAGCAAGCTGTCGAACTGCGTACCGTTCCAAGCAGGGAATTTCGGGTTCACCGTAGACTGCGTGGCGCAGTGTGAGAACATCCTTTCCATTGATCAAGCGCAGCTCGACTTAGCAGCGGGACCGATGGGAAACCTGGATGAGGCAGCTCTTCAGAAGGTCGTCAAATCAATTGGTTACGTCATAAAGTCCGACTGCAAGCCGCTATAGTCCGACCTAAAAAGTCCGCTCCGGAGGGTGTGGCGCAGTAACGTGCAAAGTTCTGTTTGGGCCGCGCCCCTGAGCAGGCGCGTTATGGTTCGTGGAGGATCAGTGGACTTCAAGAAGCTTCTTAGGCAAACGGCAACTCGATATTATGGCCGACTAACACCGTTCATCGGACTAGTTGCTACTTTCTCTGGCATCCATACCGGATTGCGAAGTCTCGAATCGGGGACGAAACCGTCGGTCATTGAAGGATTTGTGGCAGCCCTGGTTGCAACGGTGATTCTAGTGCCTGTAGTTTTCTTGGGGGCGATGGTTTATGAATTCCTTCGAGGTTCCGATAGTGATGACGAGGATACCTAACCCACCGCCTGTGCCGACAATAAGATGTCGTGATACGTGATTCCATTTTCTGAGAACGGCTCAGCGGCATAACGATTAGGTGCTGATCCAATGCGTCAACCGAAAGACAAAGACATTTGAATCCGTCGTATGTCTATTCGGAAAGCCACGACCAAAAGTGAGCTTGTGGAGGCGATGAAAGAAGAAAATCTTAAACTTCAGCAGCGTAGCGTATTGTCAAGCTCGAAGCGCAGCTGGTAACAGCTCGGAACCGGATCAATGTTCTCGAGAAGGAGCGCGACACAACCGGCCTCGAGAAACTTTCGGACGCGGAGCTGGAAAAACGCTTGCCCCTCTCTGCGCCGGTCGAACGCAAACTCGATAACGTGAAGAAACAGTCTTAAACCACGGAGCGCCTCAGTGATAACGAATGCTTTCTAACTCATCGCTCGACCCGGACACGCGCAAGATTGGCGCGTGCGGGTCACCGTGAACGTTTAGGCAGAGGTATCGAGGTTTTTGGAGGTGTCATGCCCAGAAAGCTCTTCTCCTTTGGCTCGGTCGTCCTAGCTTTAACAATATCATCCGGATGCGGCGTTGCCATGCAAATTCAGTCACGTACCGCAAACGAGAAACTGATGCAGCTCTAGGTGGACATGGATAGGCAGCAGGTACTTACGCTAATGGGTAATCCCTACAGACGCGAGGTGTATGCTGATAGCGAGTTTTTGATCTACGAGACAAACCATTGGGCCGATACAGAAAAAAATCGTTTTACACCGATCCTACTCCAAAAGAGCAAGGTCGTGGGATGGGGTAGAAACTATTACGATGACGCCTTCAGGTCTAAGATCGACGCGGACATCCGTGTTAAACCCCAGTAGCCCACGGCTGTGAGTGACCTTGATCGATACTGGATAGGACGGCTACACAGGCGCTCGGACGGGCGCAGAGCAGGTATCTGTGGCTTCTATTAGTCGCTGGTTTGTTCTATGCAGCCCTTCGCCCGACTGTGTTGGGTGGCCCGCGACACCCTCGCCGTTAAAGGTGCCCATCATCGAACTGGAGCTCGACGCACGACTGATTCTAGCGTCGGGCCCAGCCGTGATCGGCTTCCTTGTTCTGGTCCTCATGGGTAGCTTGCGGGCATTCTCTCGCGCACGCGACAAATTAGGTCTAGGGAAGGGTGCGGATTGGCGAGCTGAAGCTTTCGATACCTACCCGAACGCCATCGATCTCGCATTGTACACGACTCCCGACTCGCCGAAGTCCCTATCCACTTGTTCTCACCGTGGGTTTGTTGGAGGCGCTGTGGCTGGGGTGTGACCTTGCGGCGTCGACGTACGAGGTCTCGCTGCGCATACCCCTTGCAGTGACTGCGTTGATCCTCTGGCTTCGGGCAGCCTGGCAAGTGGGTGTGATGTGGGTGAAGCGATTCCTGAACCTCTCGACGTTGTGGGAAGACAGAGATGCCTAATTAGATAAGCGGACCGCTCGCGACGCCTAGTGTTGAAACGATCTAGATGCTTGAAGCGAATACAGGAAGATTGAAACGGCTTGGTTCAGTGGTTGGCTCGCTCGCTTGGGCTTCGCTCATCCGCTTATCGCGGCGCGAGATGGAGACTCCCGCCCGGCCCACGCGCGCATGCGTGCGCAGGGTCCGGCGGCTCATACCGTTCCCCGTTAACGGATGAAATTTGAATCCGTCGGGCCTTGAGGTATGCTGCGCTTATGTCGCTGAAGCTACCTTTAAAAGATATGACCCTCCAAGAGAAACTTGCTGCGACGGAGTTGCTTTGGGAGGACCTCGCCCGTTCTCCGGAATCGATTGAGTCACCTACTTGGCACAAAGACATCCTCGATGAACGCCGGCAGCTAATTGCCGAGGGGAAAGCTCAATTTATGGATTGGGAGACCGCCAAAACGGAGATCCGCAAGAAGCTGGCGTGAGAAT
>DASXUF010000115.1 GCA_036504975.1 Candidatus Binatia bacterium
GAGCGCATTGCCGGCGTGCTGGTGATGGCGCCCGCCGCATTGATTGCCAGCAAGGTGCTCGCCTATCAGCAGCGCCGTGGGCAGCCCAAATCCGGCACAGACTGGCGCGACCTCGCGATGTTGCTACTGACATTTCCCGACCTCAAGCATGATGCAGGTCCTGTCGCGGACCAATTGCTCGCGGCGGGTGCAACCCCGGAGGTGCTCGCCGTGTGGCATGAATTGGTTGTCCAAGATATACGACCGGCCGAGGAGGACGAGGAATTTTAGAAACGGTCGTGAAAAATCTGAATCCGCGATGTCGGGAAAAATTTTTGCTCTCTTGATGGCCGTCACCCTTCTTTCCGCCTGCCTTCCGCCTGAAATCCCGAAGGAAGCGCTGCTGTTGACCGAGGAAAGCCCGGCGCGGCGCAAGCTGCAAAGCCGCCGGTTCGAAACCAAAGATGAACAAGCGCTGCTTACCGCGACGAGCGCCGTTCTAAAAGATCTGGGCTTTACCATCGACCAAAAGAGTACCGAGCTTGGACTGATCGCCGGCTCGAAGAAGGAGGAGCCCTACAACTTCGGCGGCATGGCGACCTCGGCCGCCGTTGCCGTCATATCCTCGGCCTTGAGCGTTCCTACGACTGTTCCGTACAGCAAAGAGCGGTTGATCCGGGCGTCGGTAGTAACCGGCCGCCAAGAAAACGGCGACGGCACCGCCGTGCGGCTCACGCTTCAGCTCGTCGTCTGGGACACGGAGGGGAAAGTCGCCAAGTCGGAGCTGCTCGAAGAGCCGACGGCCTACCGCGCGTTTTTTGACCAGCTCTCCAAGATCGCGGCTCTTGAGGCGCATGAGTTCTAAATTTGCGCAAGTCTGCGTTGCCTTCCTCGTGGGATTGCAAGTCCTTGCCGCGACCGGCGGCTGCGACTACGGCCTGCGCGATTTCTCGAAGCCGCCGGAAACTCAGAAGCTCGCGAGCGTTCGCAGCCGCTCTTTCGAGACGACCGACCGGGAAAAAATGCTGCGGGCTGTTATCACGACCCTTCAGGATCTCGGGTTCATCGTGGACCGCGCCGACTATGAGCATCAGTCGGTCAGCGGGACCAAGCTGGATCAGTATCTTCTGCGCTGGACCGTGACGGTCCTGCCTCAGGGAGCGTCGCGGCTCACGGTTCGAGCCCAGGCCAGATACGACGTGACGCCGGTGTTGGAGCCGGAGCCGTACGAAAAATTCTTTGCCGCGTTGGCGCGCGCCGTGTCCCTGGAAGCTCGCCCTTCCGATTAGGCAGATAGTTCGGAAGTGCTCAGAAAACCAGGGGCTTTTCGCCTCCAGCGGAGACTTGTTCAACTTGACAAAAGAGGGGGAATCAATATATTAAAAGTCTCTCCATACTCTCGACTCTCGAAGCGCCATGAAAATTTTAGTCTCACAGATCACCGAAAGCCCTAAGGAACTCAGCTTCGCCGAGAGGACCGAGGAGTTGAATCGGCTGTACAGCGCGGACGCGCGGGATTTCAGTTTTCCTCAGTCCCTCGATGTGCGCGTCGTTTTTTACCGGTCGGGACCGGAGCTGTTTTTCCAGGGCCGGATCGGCGGAACGGTCGAAGGCCATTGCAGCCGTTGCCTTAAAGTCTACTCGTTCCCGCTCACCAAAGAGTTCGATTTCGTATTAGCGCCCGATACGCGCTCCGCCAAGACCAAAGAGTTGCATCAAGACGAGCTGGGTCTTAGCTTCTACAGCGAAGAAGAGATCCATCTCACGCCGTTCGTTCGCGAGCAGGTGTTGCTGGCCCTTCCGACGCGCCCTCTTTGCGACGAAGATTGCCGCGGGCTTTGTCCGGCGTGCGGCGTCGACCTCAACGAGAGCTCGTGTCGCTGCTCTTCGTCCAAGGGCGATCCGCGGATGGCTTTTTTTCGCGACATGAAATTGCAGCAGTAGCCCGCCCTCGATCGTTCATGCCTTTCCTTCCGCCGCAGGCGGGATGAAAAGAAGGGATAGTGATCCATGCCGGTACCGAAGCGAAGAACCTCCAAGAGCAAGAAAAACCAGCGCCGTTCCCATGACGCTCTAACTGCGCCACAGGTGAGCACGTGTCCAAAGTGCGGCGAGGCCGTCCTGCCGCATCGCGCTTGCCGGAGTTGCGGCCATTATCGCGGCCGTCCGGTGCTTCCCGTGGAAGAAGCCTGATTCGCGCCTCCTATGTTGAAGATTGCTGTTGATGCGATGGGCGGCGACCACGCTCCCGATGCCATCATCGAAGGAGCGCTGCTGGCCGCCGTAGATCTCGACGTGCGCGTCGTCTTGGTCGGCGACCGGGAGGTCATCGAACAGACGCTGTCAAAACACGGCGCGACGCGGGCCGCCATCGAGATCGTGCCCGCGGCGGAATCGATCGCCATGGATGAATCCCCGAGCGCCGCGCTGAGAAAGCGCGATTCGTCCATGAAGATCGCCTATGGTCTGATGAAGCAGGGAGAGGTCCAGGCGGTTGTCAGCGCGGGTAATTCGGGGGCACTGATGGCGATCGGGATGTTCGTTGTCGGCAACCTGCCCCAGGTCGACCGCCCGGCGATCTTGATTCTAGTTCCCACTCCGGGCAAAGGCACGGTGATCATCGACGGCGGCGCCAACGTGGATTGCAAGCCGCGCCAACTGGTCCAGTTCGGTCTCATGGGTGCGATCTACGCCGAACAGGTTCTGGGTGTTTCGTCCCCGCGCGTCGGCGTATTGAGCAACGGAGAGGAAGAAGGGAAGGGAAACGATCTGACGCGGGCAGCCAGCGAACAGCTTTCCCATACTTCTTTGAACTACGTCGGCTACGTCGAAGGAAGGGATGTTTTCAACAATAAGGTCGACGTCGTCGTCTGCGACGGTTTTATCGGCAACGTGATGCTCAAAACGATGGAAGGGCTGGCCGGATTCATGGTACGGACGTTGAAGCAAGCCTTCGAGCAGACCGCGCTAAGCCGCGTCGGGTATCTTTTCAGCCGGAACTCGATACGTCGAGCCCTGGGACGCTTGGATCATACGGAATACGGTGGAGCGCCATTGCTCGGCTTGAACGGCGTCGCCATTGTCGCTCACGGCGGTTCGGGTCCCAAGGAGATCAAGAATGCCATTCGCGTGGCGCGTGAGGCGATTGCGCACGACGTCAATCGTCACATCCTGGATGTGCTGGGCGAGGCCGATGGGGCCGAGCCCGCACGGCCGGACAGGCTCTCGGGGAGAATCTGGAAGCGAGTCAAATCAAAGTTCAGCGACAAATCGGCTACCGATGAAGAAGGAAGAGACAGCAAAGGCGGCGGAAAAAGCTAGCTCAATGGGAGAATGACAGGGGCCGCGTGACCTTGACTTTGCAAGGCCAGATAGCTTTGGTGACAGGCGGGAGCCGGGGAATCGGCAGGGCCATTGTTCTGGCGCTGGGCCGTGGGCGTGCGCGCGTCATGATCAACTACGCCGGCAACCATGCGGCCGCCGAGGAGACGCTCAAGCAACTCACGGCGGTCGGCGGGAGCGGAGAGCTCTGGCCCTTCGACGTTTCCCAGGAACGCCAGGTGGACGAGGCGGTAAAAAAAATCGTTGACCAACACAAAAAAATTGATATTGTAGTCAACAACGCCGGGGTCACCTCCGACAATCTTTTGATCCGTCTCAAGCCAGAGGATTGGGACCGCGTGCTCGGGATCAATCTCAAGGGCACGGTTCATTGCACCAAGGCCGCTTGTCGCGGCATGATCCGCGAGCGCTACGGCCGGATCATCAATATGACGTCAGTGGTGGGGCAGATGGGAAATGCGGGTCAGTCGGCCTACGCCGCCTCCAAGGCGGGCATCATCGGCTTTACGCGGGCGATGGCGCGGGAGCTGGCGTCGCGGGGAATCACGGTGAACGCGGTGGCGCCCGGCTACATCGACACGGAGATGACGGACAAGCTGCCGGCCGATTTGAAAAACGAGTTTTTGAAATCGATACCTTTGGGCCGGTTCGGCGCCGTGGAGGACGTGGCGGAAACGGTTTCGTTCCTGGCCGGCCCCGGGGCCGCTTACATTACCGGACAGGTTATCAACGTCAACGGCGGACTTTTGACGGCATAGGAAATTGCCAAGAGGAGGTGAGACGAATGGCATCATCTGTAGAGGCCAGGGTGAAGGAAATCGTATGCGAGCAGTTGGGAGTCAGCGATGACGAAGTGACCCCCGAGGCCTCATTTATTGAGGATCTGGGCGCCGACTCTTTGGACATTGTGGAGTTGGTGATGGCTCTGGAAGAAGAGTACGAAATGGAGATTTCCGACGAGGACGCGGAAAAGATCAAGACCGTGCAGGACGTCATCACTTACATTGACAGCCACAAGTAGCGCCAAAGCACAGACAAGAAAGTAGAGGATAAGCGCCGGTTATTGCGCGCGCTTACCCGCCATGCCAAAGTTAATCGCGGGAGACCGGATGGCCGAGCGCCATCCTCCTGCGATTTTCTTTCCCAAAAGCGGCACGTTGATCCAGGAGCCTTTGTGATCGTTATCGCGAGCGACCACGGCGGAGTCGGGCTCAAAGATTTTTTGGTGCAAAAACTCCGCTCGAACGGCGTCGAGGTGGCAGACCTCGGAACGCACGGGAGCGACTCGGTGGACTATCCCGACTTCGGCAAGCTCGTCGGGCTCAAAGTGGCCAAGGGAGAAGCCGAGCGCGGAATTCTCTTGTGCACCAACGGCATCGGCATGTCGATGGTCGCGAACAAATTTCCCGGCGTGCGCGCGGCGCTCGTCCACGAGCTCAGGGGCGCGCGCATGAGCCGCGAGCACAACGACTCGAATATTCTGGTTCTGGGCGGCGGCATGACCGATCCGGCGCTGGCCGAACAGATCCTCGACGTCTGGCTCGAGACCCCATTCGCCGGCGGGCGGCATCAGCGCCGCATCGACAAGATCGCCGAAGTCGAGCGCGAGCTTGGAACGCGGGTCACGGCCAAGGACAAAAAGTAGTCGAAAAAAACTGAGGTGGCGAAAACGGAAAGATACCTCCCGCAAAGCCGCAAAGCGCGCCAAGTTCGGAGAAATATTTCTTTCTTCGCGCTCTTGGCTCAGCCCCAAGGCTGATCAGCCTTAGGCTGAGTCTTTGCTGGCGCGAGAAATTTTGTGAAGTTGCGTTGAAGATCTCGAAGATAAGAATCTAACAAAGAGGGGAACTGGAAGGAAATGTCTTTTTTGCGGCAGGCGGACCCGGACGTTTTTGCGGCGATCGAGAATGAGACCCGGCGGCTCGAAGAGAACCTCGAGCTGATCGCGTCGGAAAACGCCGTGAGCGAGGCCGTTCTGGAAGCCCAGGGCTCGGTCATGACCAACAAATATGCCGAAGGGTATCCGGGCCGGCGCTACTACGGCGGCTGCGAGTTTGTCGACATCGTCGAGGACCTCGCGATCGCGCGCGCCAAGGAGCTGTTCGCGGCGGACCACGTCAACGTCCAGCCGCATTCCGGCTCGCAAGCGAACATGGCGGTCTATTTTTCCCAGCTCCAGCCGGGCGACACGATCCTCGCCATGGACCTGACCCACGGCGGCCATTTGACTCACGGCAGCCCGGTCAACTTTTCCGGCAAATTCTTCAAGGTCGTCCCTTACGGCGTCAGCCGGTCCGACGAGCGGATCGATTACGACGCGATGCGGGAGCTGGCGCGGCAGCACCGGCCGAAGATGATCGTCGTCGGCTACAGCGCCTACCCGCGCGAGATCGATTTCCACCCCTTCCGCGAAGCGGCGGACGAGGCCGGCGCCGTCATCATGGTGGACATCGCCCATTTCGCCGGCCTGGTGGCCGCCGGCATTCATCCGTCGCCGGTTCCTTTCGCCGAATTCGTCACCACGACGACGCACAAGACGCTGCGCGGCCCGCGCGGCGGCATGATCATGTGCCGCGAGGCCTTCGCGAAGTCGCTCAACTCGTCCGTCTTTCCGGGAAATCAAGGCGGGCCGCTGATGCACGTGATCGCGGCCAAAGCGGTCGCGCTGAAAGAAGCGCTCGCGCCGGAATTCAAGCTCTACCAGCAGCAGATCGTGAAGAATGCTAAAGCCCTCGCCGCCGCGCTGATGCAGAATGGCTTCAAGCTGATTTCCGGCGGCACCGATAACCACTTGATGCTGGTGGATCTCCGCCAATCGGAGCTGACCGGTAAGGCGGCGCAAGAGACGCTCGACAAGGCGCGGATCACCGTCAACCGGAATACGGTTCCTTTCGAAACGCGCTCGCCTTTCGTAACCAGCGGCGTTCGCATCGGCACGCCGGCGGTGACGACGCGCGGGATGAAGGAAAAAGAAATGGAAATTATCGGCGGGTTCATCGCCCGCGCTTTGAACAACGTCGGCAACGAGGCTGTGCTCAAGGCGGTCGGCGACGAAGTGCGCGATCTGTGCAAGAATTTCCCGATTTATCCAAACCGGATAAAAAAGCTATGAAGCTGTCAGCCGTCAGCACTCAGCCAAAAAAAAGAAAAGCTGAAAGCTGATCGCTGAAAGTTGAAGGCTCTGAAATGAAATGCCCTTTCTGCCACGAAACTGAGAATCGGGTCATCGATTCCCGCCTGAGCAAGGACGCCAATATGATACGGCGCCGTCGGGAATGCGAAAAATGCTCCCGGCGCTTCACCACATACGAACGCGTCGAGGAGACCATGCCGCTCGTGGTTAAAAAAGACGGCCGGCGCGAGAGCTACGATCGCCTCAAAGTGGTCAACGGGCTCAAGCGCGCTTGCGAAAAAAGACCGGTGAGCATCAACACGGTCGAGGCGGTGGCTGACCGGATCGAGCGGGGACTTCAGGAGCGCGGCGAGAAAGAGGTGCCGAGCTCGGTCATCGGGGAAGCTACGATGAAAGAGCTGCACGACATCGATGAGGTCGCGTATGTCCGGTTCGCCTCGGTCTACCGCTCGTTCAAGGACATCAACGAGTTCATGGTCGAGCTCGAGGAGTTGCTCAAAGAGCGCAAAGGCCAGTCCTCCAAGCACTCTCCCCAGAAGAAGAAGGGTCCGGAGACTCGTTTGTCCTGATGAACGATGAATCCCGATCCGCCCGTGTCGCCTGCACAGACTTTGTTCCGCTCAGACTTATGATATGTAAGCGCGTATGGCTCAATCCAAGGCGGCGGATCGGGATGAAGCCGACAAGCGATATATGCGCATGGCGCTCGGCCTCGCGCTTCAAGGCGCCGGCCGAACCAGCCCCAACCCTCTGGTCGGGGCCGTCCTCGTCCGCGGCGGAAAAATCGTCGGCACGGGTTACCACCGCCGGGCCGGCGGCGACCACGCCGAGATCGTTGCTCTAAAGCGCGCCGGAAAAAAGGCGCGCGGCGCCACTCTCTACATCAACCTCGAGCCCTGCAGCCACTACGGCCGGACTCCACCCTGTACCCTCTCGGTTATTCAGTCTGGCGTAAAGACGGTTGTCGCCGGAATGGCGGACCCGAATCCGCTCGTTTCCGGCCTGGGCATTCGCGCTCTTCGCAAAGCAGGCATTCAGGTCCGGCTCGGAGTTCTCGGAGAGGAATCCCGACGGCTGAACGAAGCTTTTACCAAGTACATCACCCGCCGCGTTCCGTTCGTCATTGTGAAACTAGCCGCGTCGCTCGACGGAAAGATCGCCGCCGCGACCGGCCATTCCCGCTGGATCACCGGACCGGAGGCGCGCCGCCGCGTGCACCAGATGCGCAATCACGTGGACGCGGTCTTGGTCGGGGTCGGGACCATCGTCGCCGATAATCCCCAGCTCACCTGCCGGATTCCGGGCGGTCGGAATCCGATCCGGATCGTCCTCGATAGCGCGCTCCGCATACCTCTTTCGGCCCGGGTGCTGCGTGAGCGCGGCAAGACGATCGTCGCCGCCGGCACTCGTGTCCCTATCCGCAAGGTGCGGGCGATCGAGAAGCTCGGCGCCGAGGTCTGGCGCTTGCCGACGCGCGACGGCGGCGTGCCGTTCGCCTCCGTCCTTCGAGCAATGGGAAAAAGAGAAATGGTAAGCGTCATGGTCGAAGGCGGCGCCGAGACCGCCGGCCGCGCGCTCAGCGAAAAGGTTGTCGATAAGGTTTGTTTCTTTTATGCTCCCAAGATCATCGGGGGAGACGGCTTGGATATGATCGCGCCGATTGGAGTCAAATGGATGAGCCGAAGCCTTCGGATAGATAATCTCGCAGTGGAGAAAGTAGGCCAAGACCTGTTGGTCACCGGATACCTTGATTGAGCTGAAGGCTGATAGCTGACGGCTTCTTAGCGATGTTTACCGGAATCATCGAAGATGTGGGCGAGGTGGTTCGCTGGCGGAAGCGCGCGGGAGCGGGCGTGCTGACGCTCGCCGGCAACCTTCCGGTCGCGGAGATGAAATTAGGCGCGAGCATCGCCGTAAACGGGGCTTGCCTCACGATCGTGGACAAGGCCGGAAGCCGTTTTATGGTCGATGTCTCGCCGGAGACTTTGCAGCGGACGAACTTCCGAGCGCTCCGGCGCGGCGATATCGTCAACCTGGAGCGGCCTCTAAGATTGAGCGACCGCTTGGGCGGCCATCTCGTCACGGGCCACGTCGACGGCGTCGGCGTCGTCGAGAAAATCCGCAAACGGGGAAAGTTTATCTTCTACACTTTCCGGGTTCCGCCCCGTCTCGCTCTCCAGCTCGTGCAAAAAGGCTCGGTCGCCGTCGACGGCATCAGCCTCACCGTCAACGGTTGCGAAGAAGGGCGTTTTTCCGTCGCGGTGATACCCTTTACCTTGAAACACACTAATTTGCGCGACCTTAGGGTTGGTGATAAAGTCAACATCGAAACCGATTTGATTGGAAAATATGTTCAGCGATTGCTCCATCTAAGCCCATGCCCGCCTCCCCCATCGAAGAGGTCCTAGAGGAAATCCGCCAAGGCCGGCTGGTCATTCTGGTCGATGACGACAGCCCCGAGGGCGAGGGATTTCTTTGCGCGGCCGCCGAAAACATCACTTCCGAAGCGGTCAACTTCATGATGAGCCATGGCCGCGGGCTCATCTGCCTCGGCCTCACCGAAGAGAGAATGAAGCAGCTCGGCATCCCGCTCATGGTGCAGGAGAGCAGCTCGAAGGTGGTGGGCTCGTTGGGCGCGTCGATAGCACTGCGCGCCGACGCCAGCTCCGCCGCTTCCGCAGCAAGCCGGGCCCGGACCTTGAGGTCGGCCGTCGCCAAAGAAACCAAACGCAGCGATCTCATCGTCCCCGGCTATGTCTTTCCGGTCCAGACGCGGAACGGTGGGGTGCTGGTTCGCTCCGCGCGGGTCGAGGCTTCGGTGGATCTGGCCCGCCTGGCGGGGAAGGAGCCCGGCGGTGTCATTTGTCAGATCCTTCAGGAGGACGGATCGGTCGCGCTCACGCCTTATCTTGAGACCTTCGCCGCGAAGCATAAATTGAAGCTCGTCTCGATCGCCGATCTCATCGCCTACCGCTTGCGCAGCGAGTGTCTCGTCAAGCGCGTGGCGGAATCGGAGTTTCCCACGATCCACGGCGGCGCCTACAAGGCGGTCGTCTACAGCAACAATGTCGATGCCTACGAGCACATAGCGCTGGTGAAAAACGAGATCCGCAAGGGCGAGGCCGTGCTGGTGCGCATGCATTCGGAGTGCCTCACGGGCGATGTCTTCGGCTCGGAGCGCTGCGACTGCGGCGATCAGATCCGCCAGTCGCTTCGGATGATCGACCAGGAAGGAAAAGGCGTGCTCGTCTACATGCATCAGGAGGGACGCGGCATAGGGCTCACCAACAAGATCAGGGCTTACGCGCTGCAAGACCAGGGGATGGACACGGTCGAGGCCAATCTCGAATTGGGCTTCAAGGAGGATCTCAGGGATTACGGCATCGGGGCGCAGATCCTGCGCGACCTGGGCGTGCAGAAGCTGCGTCTCCTCACCAACAATCCGCGCAAGATCATCGGCCTGGAAGGATACGGCCTCAGCGTGGTGGAACGCGTTCCGATCGAAGTCCCGCCTCAGGAATCGAACATCGAATATTTGCGCACCAAGCAGCAGAAGCTCGGCCATCTTTTTTCCAAGCTGGAAGCCAAGTCCGGAAAGTAAAACCGATCGGCGCTCATGGTCAAAATGATCGAGGGGAAGCTCGATGCCCGGGGCATGAAGTTTGGCATCGTCGTCAGCCGCTTCAACAGCGCGGTTACCGAACGGCTGCTGGAAGGCGCCCTCGAGGCGCTGAAAGCGCACGGAGGGGAAGAGAAAGAAATCGACGTCGTTCGCGTGCCCGGGGCTTTTGAGATCCCCCTGCTCGCGAAGAAACTCGCTGCCAGCGGCAAATACGATGCTTTGATCTGTCTCGGCGCCGTGATTCGCGGCGACACGCCTCATTTCGAATACATCGCCGAAGCCGTCACCCACGGCATCGGCGCGGTCGTCCTGGAGCATCGCCTGCCGGTTTCTTTCGGCGTGCTGACGACCAATAACGTGGAACAGGCGATGGAGCGGACCGGCGCGAGGAGCGAGAACAAGGGATTCGAGGCGGCGCTCACGGCCATCGAGATGGCCAGCCTGAACCGGAAGATTCCTTAACAACGCGCGAGGCGAAAAGCGGAGGCGAGAGGAACGTCGTCTCGCCCGCCGCCTGGTGGTCTCTTTATGGCGGGTACCAGAAGAAAAGGACGCGAGCTGGCGCTGCAGGCGCTCTATCAAATAGAGGTCACCGGGGATGCGTCGCCCAAGGCGGTCGAATCGTTCTTGAGCCATTTCGAGGGTGGCACCGAGTCGAAGGATTTTGCCCGCGGCGTGATATCCGGCGTGATGGAGAATCGAGAGCGGATCGATCGAATCATCGCGCAGTGCGCGGAAAATTGGAAGCTCGAACGGATGGCCAAGGTCGATCTTCTGATTCTCCGCATCGCGACGTACGAGCTGCTCTTCTGCCCGGACATACCCATGAACGTGAGCCTCGACGAGGCGATCGAGATCGGCAAGCGCTTCGGCTCGGCCGACTCGCCGACGTTCATCAACGGCGTTCTGGATCAGGTGGCGTCCGCGGCCGGGGCGAAATAGTACTTAGATTCGCAAAATAATGGACGACAAATATTATCCCCAAAAAGTCGAGGAGAAGTGGCAGAAGATCTGGGAAGAAAATAAGAGCTTCCGCGCCGCGGAGGACCCCTCGCGCCCCAAGTACTACGTCCTGGAGATGTTCCCGTATCCCTCCGGCCGGATCCACATGGGCCACGTGCGCGTCTATACGATCGGCGACGTGCTTGCGCGTTATAAAAGGATGAGGGGCTTCAACGTTCTTCACCCCATGGGTTGGGATGCCTTCGGTCTCCCGGCGGAGAACGCCGCCATCGAGCGCGGCATTCATCCCGCCAAGTGGACGATGGAAAACATCGCCTACATGAAAGAGCAGCTGAAGAAAATGGGCATCTCCTACGACTGGGAGCGCGAGATCGCCACGTGCCATCCCGATTACTATCGCTGGGAGCAGCTGATCTTCAGCCGAATGCTCGAGCGCGGGCTCGCCTACCGCCGCCGCTCCACGGTCAACTGGTGCCCGTCATGCCGGACGGTGCTCGCCAACGAGCAGGTCGAGAACGGCCGCTGCTGGCGTTGTGAGAGCGAGGTCACCAAGCGCGACATCGACGGCTGGTTTTTCAAGATCACCGCCTATGCCGAGGAGTTGCTCGAGTGGTGCGACAGGCTGACCAGCTGGCCCGAGCGCGTAATCACGATGCAGAAAAATTGGATCGGCCGGAGCGAGGGCGCGGAGTTCGATCTCCCGGTTGCTGGCCGCCCGGAACTCAAGATCCGCGTGTTCACCACGCGACCCGACACGGGATTCGGCATGACTTACGCTGTGCTCGCGCCCGAGCACCCACTGGTGGATCAGTTGGTGACGCGGTCGGACGAGCGCGCCGAGGTGGAGCGCTTTCGCGCCGAGGCGCTCAAGCAATCGGACCAGGAGCGTGTTGCCGAGGACCGTCCCAAGCGCGGCCTCCGTCTGTCGGCGCGCGTGGTCAATCCTTTCAATGGAGCGGAAATCCCGCTGTTCATCGCTGATTACGTTCTCATGACTTATGGCACCGGCGCCATCATGGCCGTGCCCGGCGAGGACCAGCGCGACTGGGACTTTGCCAAAAAGCATGGCCTCGCGATCATCGAGACGACGCGGCGGCCGCCGGATTGGCCCGGCGAGGCGTATGCCGGCGACGGCGTCAAAATCAATTCCGGTTTCCTCGACGGCCTCACGGTCGCCGGGGCCAAGCGGCGGGCGATCGACTGGCTGGTCGAGCGCGGCCTCGGCGAGGCGAAGGTCAACTATCGCCTGCGCGACTGGGGCATCTCGAGGCAGCGATATTGGGGCGCGCCGATCCCGGTTCTCTATTGCGACGCCTGCGGCATGGTGCCGGAAAAAGAGGAGAACCTCCCGGTCGTGCTGCCGCACGACGTTGAGATCAGCGGCAAGGGCGGATCGCCGCTGGCAAGCCATCCGAACTTTGCCAACGCGACCTGCCCGCGCTGCGGCGGACGCGCGCGGCGCGAGACCGACACCATGGACACCTTCGTCGAGTCGTCCTGGTACTTTCTCCGCTACTGCTCGCCCCGATACGAGGATGGAATGGTCGAGCCAAAGGCCGGGGAGTATTGGATGCCGGTGGACCAGTACATCGGCGGCATCGAGCACGCCGTTCTCCATCTTCTCTATGCGCGGTTTTATACCAAAGTGTTGCGCGATCTCGGGCTCATCAAGGTGGACGAGCCCTTCAAGGCGCTGCTCTCCCAAGGCATGGTCATCAAGGAAGGCGCCAAGATGTCCAAGTCGAAAGGCAATGTCGTCTCAGACGACGTGATCCGTGAAAAATACGGCGCCGACACCGGCAGGTTGTTCGAGCTGTTCGCCGCTCCGCCCGAGAAGGATCTGGAATGGAGCGATCAAGGGGTCGAGGGAGGATTTCGTTTTCTGACGCGCCTTTGGCGCTTCATCTATCAGCATCGTGACGCGCTGCTCGCGGCGGCTGCGGACTCTTCTTCGAAAGAGCTGCCGGCTGATCTCAAAAACTTACGGCGCCTGACCCACAAGACCATTAAGAAGGTCACCGACGATATCGAATTGAGGTTTCACTTCAACACGGCAATCGCGGCGGTTATGGAGTTGTTGAACGCCGTCGGCGCGGTTGCGAAGGACGGATTGGATTCGGAGAACGAGATGCCCGTGGTCAAAGCGGCGCTCGAAGCGATCGTGACGCTGCTTTACCCTTTCGTGCCGCACGTAGCCAGCGAGCTTTGGGAAAGTCTCGGCCATAAAATTCTATTGGCGGCGGTTCCATGGCCCTCCTACTCCGAAGAAGCTATGGAACAAGAAAAATTGTTGATCGTGGTGCAGGTTGACGGTAGAGTGAGGGGCAAGATTACCGTCCCCGCGGACGCGAGCAGCGACACTATCAAGGAAGAGGCCCTCGCCGATCCCAAGGTCAGAGGGTTTCTTTCAGGCAAAGAAATCCAGAAGGTGATTCAAGTTCCGCGCCGCCTGGTGAATATCGTGCTGGAGGGATGAGAATGAAAGGCAAAAGGCAAAAGGCAAAAGGAAAAATTAAAATCTGCCTCGCGGCGTTCCTGTTCCTGTTGATGGCGGTGGAAAGCTGCGGGTATGGTTTTTCCGGGAGGGGTGAGGCCTTTCCTAAAGACATCCGCACCGTTTTTATCGAACCGTTCGTAAACCGAACGCGAGAAGTCGGTCTGGACAGAGAGTTTACGACCGCCCTCAAGATCGAATTGCATCAGAAGGGACAGCTCCAGGTGGTGGGCCGGTTGGAGGAGGCGGACGCGATTGTCAGCGGCGTGGTGCGCGTGTTCGACAGCCGAGTCGTGGGAATCAATCGCCACGACGAAGCGCTTCAATACGAAATGGTTCTGACTCTGGACATGAGTCTTCGCCGGCGCTCCCCGGATCAACTTCTCTGGCGCACTCAAGGCGCCAGGTTTACCGACCTTTACGTTGGATCGCGAGGCGCGGTCGTGACGACTTCGCCGGAGTTTCGCTCGCGGACCCTCAATCCTGGAGACGCGCGCCAATTGACCGACATCCAGTTGACTGAAACGGCCAAGCAGGACGCGCGTGGCCGATTGATGGAATCGGCGGCGCATGATATGCACGCACGCCTCCTCGAAATGTTCTAGGCCGGCCACAAAGGCCCATCCGCCCGGCCGGGGGTTTCTCGAAGGGCCAACGCGTGGGACGAGGAAGCATCAAGCGTACTCAGAATTTTTCGCAGAATGCTCGTGCCGCGTAACACTGCCGTATCGCATCGGCCCGGAGGGAGACTCGCGGCCGGGCGGTTACGCAATAGTCTGCAGTGGCGGGCGGTTACTATAGTTGCGCTTCGAAACGACGCGCTCGACGTACTGAAAAGAGTACGCCTACGCTCAGCCTGTCCTGAGCGCAGTCGAGGGATCGTTTCTCGCGTAGCTCTACTGAGCGGCGGACAAACGGGCGGCGGAGCGGGACAGGCGCGACAGCCAACGCGATGCGGTGTTGCGTCTGAGGATTCCTTTGCTTACCGCTTTGCCAAGCTCGCTGCTGACTTCGCGCAGCCGAACGGAGATTTGGTCTTGATCTTTCGAGGCGACCGCCTGGCGGGCTTTTTTAATCAGAGTTCTGATTCTGGATTTCACTTCTTTGTTCGTTGCGCGCCTTTTTAGGCTTTGCCGGTGGCGCTTGATTGCCGAAGGATGAATAGCCAAGAGAAACCTCCGCTAAAATGATTACTTGATTACTTGCTTTATCACCTAGCTTCTGACGAGTCAACGAAACACGATCTTCAGAGTTCAGTTTCAGCCGGTTTTCATGCTTTCAATTCGACCTTGGAGTCGATCTATATAAAAAGGTCCGCCGCGAATGCGGGCGATCGACTGCATTCGGTTGGATACGATGTGGAGATCTTTTTATAAGTCTCTAGTTTTGAGGCGCTTTTCATGCCAACATTTTGGGCAATTCGTTCCGGTTGGCGATCTTTCGCCTTGCGGCTCGCTTCCGTTAGCACTTATCAACAACTTATGAACAGTTTTTTGTGATTTATAGTTTGTGGCGACGCCTAAAGCTCAATTTTGTATCGAAAAGTTTTTGCCTTGCGGTTTTTTTCGGCTTCCCGGCGGCACGACGGAAAAATAAATATTAATTTTCTCCGACTTCTGGTAAAATCACCTTGCTTTGCTTCGTATGATCACTCGCCTCAAAGAAAAAAGTTTTTTATTTCGATTCATCGTCTGGACCGTCGGCATAATCTTTCTAGGCGGGTTCGTCATCGTCGCCGGGTTGCTTTATTACTTCGGCCACGATCTACCCAGCCGGTTGGATTTAAAGTCGGGATACCGTCCGGCTGTCGTCAGCACGGTCTATGACGTGCGCGGACAGCCGATCGGCGAATTCTACCACCAGCGTCGGATAGTCGTCCCGCTGGATCGCATTCCTCAGCACGTGATCCGGGCGTTCCTTGCCGCCGAGGACTCTCGCTTTTTCGCGCACCGCGGGATCGATGTGTTCGCGATCGTGCGGGCGATATTTTCCAACTTAAGGAAGGGAGCGGTCCGCGAGGGGGCAAGCACGATCACGCAGCAGCTCGTGCGCGGTTTTTTTCTTACGCCGGAAAGAACGGTGGCACGGAAGATCCGCGAGGCCATCCTCGCCTACCGGGTCGAAAAAAATCATACGAAAGAGGAAATCCTTTATCTTTATCTGAACCAGGTTTATTTCGGCCACGGCAATTACGGCATCGAGGCCGCTGGCCGGGATTACTTCGGCAAGGGCGTCGATCAGTTGAGTCTGGCTGAAGCAGCGCTGCTTGCCGGCCTGCCGCGATCGCCGAGTCGAAATTCGCCCTACCGGGATTTCTTTGCCGCGACGGAAAGGCAGCGCTACGTTCTGCGCAGGATGTTGCGGGAGAAATTCATTAACCAAGCGGAATATCAGGAAGCTCTTCAAACCCCGGTTCGTCTGGCGCCGGCGCCCGCCCTCAATTCACAAATCGCGCCGTACTTCGTCGAGTACGTGCGTCGCGTGACCGGCGATCGTTACGGGTTCGATCCGTTGCTTCAAGGCGGTCTCCACATCCACACGACCCTTGACGCCGCCGTACAACTCGCGGCGCAAAAGGCGCTCCGCGAGGGGATCAACGAAGTGCGTCTGCGGGCGCACAAAAAATCGCGGAAAGAACCGCGCGCACACCAGAGCGAGGTCGAGGGTGCGCTCGTGGCCATGGATCCGCGGACGGGAGAGGTGCGGGCACTGGTCGGCGGCTACGATTTTTCCATCAGCCAGTTCAACCGCGCGCTGCAAGCGAAGCGCCAGCCCGGGAGCGCATTCAAGCCGGTGATCTACTCCGCCGCTTTGGAGGCGGGCTACTCGGAGCTGTCGGTCGTGCCGGATGCCCCGCTGACCTTTCGCCTGGCGCCGGGGAAATTCTGGCAGCCGCAGAACTACGACAACCGCTTCGTCGGGATGGTCACTCTGCGCAGCGCATTGGCGCATTCTCTTAACAGCGTCGCGATACGGCTGGTGCAGCGCGTCGGCCTCGAGCGAGTCATCCAGCAGGCGCGCAAGCTCGGCATCGAATCTCCGTTGGAAAAAAATCTGTCGTTGGCTTTGGGCTCCAACTCGCTGTCGCTTATGGAGATGGTGCGCGCGTACGGCGTGTTCGCCAGCGGCGGCAACCTGGTCGAGCCGCTTTTTATTTTGAAGGTAACCGACCGGAATGGAAACGTCCTGGAAGAGAGCGAGCCAAAAGTAAAGCCGGTGCTTTCTCCGGAGGTCGCCTATGTGCTGACCGACATGCTTAAAAACGTGGTCCAGAGTGGGACGGGTAGGGCGGCGGCCAAGCTCGGAGCCAACGTCGCCGGCAAGACCGGCACCACCAGCGAGTTTCGCGACGGTTGGTTCATCGGGTACAATCCCGAGCTTATCGCCGGAGTTTGGGTGGGTCACGACGACCATAGGCCGATGGCGGATAAGGAAACGGGCGCCAGCACCGCGCTTCCTATTTGGGTAAACTTCATGACCGGCGCGGGCCAGCAGAACAACGCGGCGGAATTTCCGGTGCCTGAAGGAATCAACTGGTTGGAGGTCAACCTGCGCGAGCGCTATCCCTTGCCGCTCTTCGAAAGCTCGCCGTTGGCCAGAATTCCTTATACGGCAGGGGCCAAGATAACGCCGTTCGCGCCGGCAAAGGCGGCGCCGGAAAACCAGATGGAAGCCGCTCCGGACACGCAGCCTGCCGACCTGACCGAGAGCGCCGATCCAGGCCGGCCTCTGCGCACCGCTTGGTAAACCTCAATCGTTTTCACCCCCTTGCAAGTGCTGGGAAGTTGTGCAATAAAAATTCCTTAGCGAGCAGGCTCTTGAGTTGTGGGAAAGGAGGTGAACAAGGATGGGAAAACGAGTTGCTTTATGGTCAGTGGTGGCCCTCTTTACTTTGAGTCTAGCGTTTGCCGGTTGCGGTAAGAAAGAAGAACCGCCTCCGCCTCCTCCGGCTCCAGCGCCAGCGGCGCCGACGGCTCCGGAGAGCGGCACCGGTCCTGGCGCGATGGCTCCTGCCCCGGGCGGCGAACCAGCACCCGCAGCGCCAATGGCTCCGGAGAGCAAGCCGGCAGAGAAAAAGGACGGAGCAAAAGCCAAGTAAGGCTCAATTCGCCTTGTTGGTTTCTGCAGCCTGAAAAAAGGGGAAGGGTACTCAACTCTTCCCCTTTTTGCAACTTGTCAGGCCGCTGAAAAAGGCTCATCTGTTTCGTTGCGCTCGGTCCGCTTTGCGTCAACGTACTAGAAGAGTACGCCTCCGCTCGCGGACCTTCGCGCGCCTTGCATCTGAGACCTTTTTGATCGGCCTGACCATAATGTAATCCAATTTTCTCTCAGTTGTTTGCATGAGCGTTCCGCACTCGTCGGATTTCGGACAAGAGTGGCGACGAACCCTTACATGACGTTTACGGAGCACCTGGAAGAGCTCCGTTGGCGGCTGCTCAAGTCCCTTGCGGCCGTCGCGCTGGCGTTTGTATTTTGTTACCTCGAGTCGGGTAAAATAATTGCTTTCATGAAAGCGCCTCTACAGCAGAACCTCCTGCCCGGCCAGAGCCTCATCGGCACGGGAGTCGCCGAAGCTTTTTTCGTCGAGATGAAGGCGGGGCTGGTCGGCGGAGTTTTTCTCGCTTCCCCGGTGATCTTCTTTCAGATCTGGCGCTTCCTCGCTCCAGGACTCCTGGGCAGCGAGAAGAAAATGGCTGTTCCCTTCGTGCTTTGTGCCACGCTGTTCTTTCTCGGCGGGGCTTATTTTTGTTATCGCATCGTTCTTCCCATTGCCTTTCAATATTTTATCGAGCAGTACGCGTCCATCGCGGTCGCGCCGGAGATCCGCATCGGCGAGTATTTCAGTTTTTTTTTCCGCATGATATTGGCGTTTGGAATTACCTTTGAGATGCCGGTGTTCACTTTCTTTCTGGTGCGGCTGGGGATCGTGGACCACCGGACTATGTGGAGATCGTTTCGCTATGCCATCGTCCTCATCTTTATCGCCGCCGCAATCCTGACTCCCACGCCGGACATCATCAATCAGACGCTGCTCGCGGCGCCGATGTTGATACTCTACTGCTTGAGCATCTTGGTAGCCTACATCTGGCGCAGACGACCTCAAACCACGTGAAGAAGAAAGGATTCGCTGATGATCTTATTCGTCATTGTCGTTAGCTTTGCTTCCTTGCTGTTTGCGGTCTATCTGGCGCGCTGGGTGCTGCAGAACGACAGCGGGACCAAAGCCATGCAGGACATTTCCAATGCCATCAAGGAAGGCGCCGAGGCCTTTCTGGCGCGGCAGAACAGAACGATCGTGACCTTGGCGGTTGTGCTGGCGGCGTTGATCTTCATCCTATACGGATTTGTGCGCGCGCCGAGTCCGGCGGACCCCGTGCCGCCCGTCGAGTTGGCGTTCTGGACGACTCTCTCCTTCGCGCTCGGCGCGCTTTGCTCTGTCATTGCAGGATATATAGGAATGTGGGTGTCGATCCGGGCCAACATCCGCACCGCCTCGGCCGTAAGAACGAGCTTGAACGACGGGCTCCGCATCGCGCTCCGCGGCGGCGCGGTTTCCGGTTTGTTCGTCGTCGCGATGAGTCTTCTCGGTGTCGGCGGGCTCTACGCTCTGCTCAATGCGATGGGGCACGATCCGCAGAAAATACCGTTCACAATCGTGGGCTACGGCTTCGGCGCCTCGTTTGTCGCGCTTTTCGCCCAGCTCGGCGGAGGAATTTACACCAAGGCGGCGGACGTCGGCGCCGACCTGGTGGGAAAAGTAGAAGCCGGCATACCGGAAGACGACCCGCGCAACCCGGCGGTCATCGCCGACCTCGTCGGCGACAACGTCGGCGACTGCGCGGGCCGGGGCGCCGACCTCTTCGAGTCCACGGCCGCCGAGAACATCGGTGCAATGATTCTCGGCGCCACGCTCGCCACAGCCTCGGAGCGCGCCGGGATGGGGTTCGCGGCCGGCGTCGTGGGAGTCATGCTCTTCCCGCTCGTCGCTCGGGCCTTCGGACTTCTCGCATCGATCGTCGGGATCTTCCTCGTCCGGACGCGCGAGGACCGAGATCCGATGCAAGCGCTGAACCGTGGCTACTACGTGGCGGCCGGGCTCGCGATTGCCGGCTTCTTCGTCGCGACGCGCTGGCTGCTCGCGAACCCGAGCGCGCCGGACGCATGGTGGAAGTTCTTCCTCTGCGGGATGATCGGAGTCCTGACCTCGATCGCTTTCGTCTACATCACGCAGTACTACACCGAGTATCGCTATCGGCCCGTCCGCGAGATCGCCCTCGCCTCACAGACCGGCCCGGCGACGAACGTGATCGCCGGAATCGCGATCGGCTTCGAGTGCACGCTCCTGCCGGTCATCGCGATCTCCATCGCGATCCTGGCTTCCTTCAAAATCGGCGCGACCGCCCTTCCCGGAGGGGGACTCTTCGGGACGGCGGTGGCCACGATGGGCATGTTGGGGACGGCTGCGTACATCCTCG
>DASXUF010000116.1 GCA_036504975.1 Candidatus Binatia bacterium
TCTCCGCGTGAAGACGTCCGCGCCGATCTCGCGCAGCTCGTTCTCGGTTTGTTTCATCCGTTCCACGTCGATGTCGGCGATAGCGACCTTGGCCCCCTCGCGGGCAAAGTTGTGCGCGATGTAGCGCCCGATTCCCTTGGCTCCGCCCGTGATCACCGCTACTTTTCCCGTTAGCATTTCGACACTACCTTTCTATGAGCCTTTCCTCAGTTCAGCCGGCTTTCTTAGCGAGGCGGAAGGGCGCGAGGAAGAGGGCCGCGCGGACGTCCGGCTAGAATGGTTCGACTCATGGTACTAACCTAATCGGCCGCGGCCCGAAACTTGCGCCCTGAGGACTCGCCGGCCTTGATATTATTGAACCTGGTCGAGAAGGATGTCGATTTTTGTCGCGCCCACGTTCACCGGATTTCTCTTGTATTCTCCGGCGAGATTGCCCGGCTCTTTGGTCGTCGGGTTGCCGTCCTGGTCGAGACGCGCCGAGAGAAAAAGCTTGCCGGAGAAATGCGCGCCTGGCATCATCACGTCTTGACCGCTCAATGAATAAGAGACCGGGAATTTAGGGCTAACGATTTTTTTCACGGCCAAAGGCGGTCCACCCGCGCTGCCGGTGGATCTGGCGATGACGAACAACACCGCCTGGCCGTCGATCTTGCCTTTGGCTTTCGGATCGATATCGACCGTTCCCTGAATCTGAGCGCCGTCGGCGGGCGAAGCTTTGGCGCTCGACGGTTTGCCGCTATCGCCCTTCCCGAGCTGCGCGATGGCTTTCTCCACTTCATCCTTTTCCGGACCCGGCGGCATCATGCCCGATACTTTTTGCAGCAGACGCCGCGCTTCGGCGGGATCGCCGCCGGTCTGAGAAAGGACCATTCCTTTTCCCCACAGCGCCGGTGGAAAATTCGGACTGACTGCGAGAGCTTTGTCAAAGGCCATCAGCGCGCCTTCCATATGTCCCGCCTGGGCGAGAATCAGTCCCATGAAGGCGTGGGCTTCGGGCTGATTGGGATCGGACGCCAGGACTTTCTTAAACAGCTCGATCGCCTGCGCCAAGTTGCGCTGTTCGAAGGCGGCGCGTCCCTGGGCGAGCAAAGCGTCCGTGCCGCCCGCGGGCTGGGTGCCGGTCAAAAAGTCGCCTGTGATCGAGTCCTGTGCCGAGCGGCGCGGCCTCAGAGATTGGGTCAGCAGGACTCCGAGCGTAAGCCCGAAAAGCAGGAGAAAAACGCCGCCCGCCACAAGCGGCCATCTGCGCAGCGGACGCGCTTCCAGCGCGGGAGTTTTTTTGTCCGGGGCGCGGACGGCGTTTCGAGGCGGCTCCAGGGGCATGGAATCAAGGCGCTTTTTCACCGTGGCTTCTTGCGCTTCGAGGTCACGCCGCAAACCGTCATAGTCCGTTTCCGACAATTTCCCGGCTTGAAAGTCGAACTCCAGTTCCTTCAGCTCCCTATCTAGCCTTGCCTGCTCGCCGAGCAGGGACACGGGGCTCTCACCGTCTTCGGGTATGATTGGAGTGCCTTCGTGCCTTCTTCTCACCCAACGTCGCATCAGGAGCACGACCAGAATGAGTCCGAGGACGGCGACAACGCCCGGCAGCACCCAGAGGAGCAGACTGAAACCCCGGGCCGGAGGCGCCAGCAAAACCCAGTCACCGTATTTGGAGACGAAAAACTTTTTCACTTCTTCCGGGCTCTTTCCCTCTTTGAGTTGTTCCCGGACCAGGGCGCGCATCTGTACGGCCAGCTCCGAGGGAGAGTCGGCGACGGAGAGGTTCTGACAAACCGGGCAGCGCAGCTCGGTGGCGATCGCGCGGGCCTCTTCCTCCAGATCCTGAGGGCCCCTCGCCACAAGTGAGGAAGTGAGCAGTGAGTAAGTGAGCAGTGCAAAACAAAAAGTTAAGAACGTCTTTTGTAACTCCTCACTCCTCACTGCTCACTCCTCACTACCTTATAGGCTGGTATTCTCCCTTGCCTTCTTTCGCGCTGACGATTTTCTGCCGCGCCTCGCCGACCTTGGCGATGACGATCGACGGGCCGACGCCGCCGACGTGCTTGTAGGTGACGCGCCCGTCGGGATCGATGAAGAAACTCTCGGGGATTCCCCAGACGCCGTAATCGATCGCGATCCGGCCGGAGGAGTCGAGGCCGTTCGGGTAAGTGATGTTGAACTCGCCGACGAACTTGCGGCCGTTCGCTTCGACGTCCTGGATCTGAATGCCGACAAAGACCACGTCACGATCTTTGAGTTCTTGCCAGGTCGATTCCAACTGCTTGGCCTCGGCGATGCAGGGCGGGCACCACGAGGCCCAGAAATTCACGAAGACGGCCTTGCCTCTGAGATCGGAGAGATTGAGCTTCTCGCCGGTGAAAAGAGTCAGGGTGAAAGACGGCGCCGGCCGGCCGACGATCGGCGACGGAATATAGCGCGCATCGCGAAAAAAGCCGTAAGCCAGAATCGTGAGCAAAGGCACGATTGCGATAAAGGTGAGAACGACGCGACGTAAACGCATAACGAAAGGTCCTAGCCCTCGGCTACAGCTTCTAAAACAGGCTGCTCCTCGCGGCCGGCTGCCAACTGTCTTTTAAACGGCCAGACTGCGACCAGGGTCCCCAGCGCTATGACCGCGCCGCCGAGCCAGATCCACGCGACCAACGGCCGCACCAGCACCTTGAGCGTCGCGCGGTTTTTCTCCAGCTCGCTGAAGCCAGAGAGAATGAGATAGAGGTCCTCCGTTAACGTGCTGCGATGAACGGCGCGCCCCACGGGCGACTGTTGGTTGGGAAAAAATTTGAGCGCCGGCGAGAGAAGACCGATGTCCCGGCTATTATTATGAACTTGGAACGCGCCTTCGACGCGATAGTGCGTCGGTTGCTCGGAGGCGCGCAGGCCCTGGAAGCTTATCTTGTACTTCCCGACCGCGAGCGTCTCGCCGCGGCCGAGCGTGGCTTCGCGCTCGACGCTGTAGCTCATCGAGCCGGCGATGCCGAGCGCGATCAGAACGATGCCGAGATGGACGATGAGGCCGCCGTAGCGCCGCTGGTTGCGGCCGGTGAGCGTTCCCAACGCCCGGAAGATCCCTTCGCCCGCGAGCCGCCGCCGCGCGCGCACTGCGAGCGCCGTGTCGAACAGGATCGACGTCACGACGAAGGCGCACAGCATCACACCGAGGAGCGGAAGAAATTCGCGAACCCATCCGAGGAACAGCGCCAGGGTTATGATCAGCGAAGCGACTGCCGGCCAGAGAAAGTTTCGGCGCAAGTTATCCCACGAGGCGCGCCGCCACGCGATCATCGGCCCGACGGCCATGAGAAATACCAGAGCGAGAAAAAGCGGCACGGTGGCCGAGTTGAAATACGGCGCGCCGACGCTCACCGGAGTCCCCGCCACGGCTTCGGAGATGAGCGGGAAGATCGTGCCTAAAAAAATCGTGAACAGAGCGGAGATCAGAACCACGTTGTTGAGCAAAAAGGCCGATTCGCGGCTGACCATCGAATCCAATTGCGGTTGTCCCTTGAGAAGATCGGCGCGATAAGCAAGCAGGCCGAAGGAGGCCAGCAGGATGACGGCGAGGAAGGCGAGAAAGATCGTTCCCACCGGTCCGTTGGAGAAAGCGTGAATGGAAGAGAGCACTCCGGAGCGCGTTAGGAACGTGCCGAAGATCGTCAAGCTGAAGGCGACCATGATGAGCGAGAGGTTCCACGCCTTGAGCATGCGCCGGCGCTCCTGCACCTGCACCGAGTGGAGAAAGGCCGTGGCCGGTAGCCAGGGCATGAAGGCGGCGTTCTCCACCGGGTCCCATGCCCAGTAACCGCCCCAGCCGAGGACGTGATAGGACCACCACGCGCCGACGAGATTGCCCATGGTGAGAAAAAACCATGCGATGATCGTCCAGCGGCGCGTCGTCACGATCCACGCCTCGTCGAGTCGGCCTACGATCAGCGCCGCCATGGCGAAAGCGTAGGGCACCGTCAGCCCGACGAAGCCGGTGTAAAGCAACGGCGGGTGGCTCATCATGTTGGCGTCTTCGAGCAACGGGTTGAGGCCGCGGCCGTCGGGCGGCGGCGGAAAAACCGTCGCGAACGGATCGGAAGCGAAAGCGATGACGCCGAGAAAAAAGGCCGAGACGATCGAGAAGATCATCAACACCCACGGCATCAACTCGCGGTGGCGGTCTTTATAAGTCCACGCGACCAGACCGGAGAAGATAATGAGAATCCACTCCCACAGAAGCAGCGAGCCTTCGAGCGCGCCCCAGAGGCCGGTAACGCGGTAATAGATCGGCGTCGCCCGCGTCGTGTTGTTGGCGACATATTGGATGGAAAAGTCCGTGGTCACCAGGCCGTAGATCAGCGCCAAGCTCCCCAGCGTGACCAGAGCGAACTGTCCCAGAATCGCGGCGCGCGTGGCGGTAAAAAAAACCGCCTTGCCGGTGCGATGGCCGATAATCGGCGCCGCCATTCCCCAGAGCGCGAGCAGGAGCGCCAGCAGAATGGATGTGTGACCGATCGCCGCGGTCATGGTTCGATTCCCCTCACCATGACCCTGACACATTCGATAAACTCAGTGTCACCCTGAGCCTGCCGATGGGTGAGCATAGTCGAATGGGTCACGACTTTTTTTCCTCCGCGGCGGGAATGAAGCTCTTCGGCGAGGTGGGCTTGCCGTGATCGGCGGGGCTGTAGTCCTCGGCGTGCTTGGCCATGATCGTGGTGGCGATGAAGACGCCGTCTTGGCCCATCTTTCCTTCGGCCACGGCACCCTTGCCGTCGGCAAAAAGATCCGGCGGGATGCCGTGAAAATAGACTGGTATCCGGGCGTTGCCGTCGGTCAACTGGAAGCGATAGCTGAGGCCGTCGCTGTTTCTATGCAGAGAGCCTTTGACGACCATGCCGCCCAGGCGCAAAAATTTTCCCTGGGATTTTGCCTCCTGGGCTTTGAGCTCCGTAGGCGTGACAAAGTAGACCATCGCCTGCTGCATGCCGCCGTAAATGAGATAAACGAGCGCGGCCACGATGATCAGCCCGCCGATCAGGAATCTTTTACGCCGCATTTTTGTCCGCGCCTTCCTTGGACCTCGACTGCGAGAGCCTGGCTTGGGCCTTGCGCATCCGGCTCTTCAGGCTCAAGAGATAAAGGACGATCGCCGTCCATACGATGCCGTAGGCCAGTCCGACGAATCCCCAGGGTCCCATCTATGCCGCTCCTTCGAGCATCTTGGTCCTGATGCGCTCTTCCGTTTCGCCGACGCGAATGCGGAGCGAAAGGAGATAAAAGTAAAGAAGGAGGAAGGCGATAAAATTGATCGCCAGCGCGATCAGCATCGAAGGATGAACGTTGTCCCACGGCGCTTTGTCGGGCCGGAGGATCGACGGCGGCTGGTGCAGCGTGCGCCACCAATAAACCGACATATGGATCAAGGGAATATCCAAAAAACCGATGATGCCGAGCACCGCGCCGGACACAGCGGCCCGCTCGGGGTCCTCGATCAGCGAGCGCAGCATCAGGTAACCGACGAAGATGATCAAGAGCAGCGCCGTGAGCGTCAGGCGCGCGTCCCAGGTCCACCAGACTCCCCACGTCGGCTTCCCCCAAATGGAACCCTCGACGATGGTGAGCGCGGTGAAGAGAACGCCGATCTCGGCCGCGGCGTTAGCCAGAATATCATCGCGCCGCTCGCGCTTCCATAGATAGAGGCAACTGCCGACGAAAACGATGAAGAAAGAAAGATACGCCGTCAGGATGCTGGGTATATGGATATACATGATGCGCTGGACCTCGCCCTGGTAGGCGTCGGGCGGCGCGTGAACGAGCGCGAAGTAGAGGCCCACGATAATAAATAAGAGCGCCAAGATGCCGAGAGTCTTTCCCGGACGGCTATTCCGCTCGACTCTTTCCATAATCAAGACTCGACCACCCATTCGAAGACGAGAATGCCCGCGGTAAAAAATATCACATCAAATCCGATTAGAAGATGCAACCAAGGCAACGCCTCCGAGAAATCTCCGGCTCGAAGCACGATTTCGATGCCGCGGATCGTTGCCAGGACGACGGGGATCAAAAGCGGCAGAAGGAGCAGGGGCAACAAAATCTCCCGGCCGCGAGCGGAGAGCGTGAGCGCGGAAAAGAGCGTGCCGACGACGCAAAAGCCGACGGTTCCGAGCAGGCCGTAGAGGAAAACCATCGGCAAACGGTCCCAAGCCGTGAGATTGAACAGCACCCAGAACAGGGGAAAGATGACGACTTCGAGCAGCGCCATCAATATCAGATTGAAGAAAACTTTCGACACGAAGATCGCGGCGCGGTCGATCGGCGCGAGCAGCAGCGCCTCGAGACAGCGGTTCTCGCGCTCGGCCTGGAAGAGCTGCATCAATCCCAGCGTGCCGCAGAACACGACGGCGAGCCAGAGCAGTCCCGGCGCCATCTCCGCCGCTTTTTCCGGCCGGACGTCGAGGGCGAAATGAAAGATGAAGAGCAAGAGAGCGCCGAAGAAAAACATCGCCAGCAGGCTCTCCCGGCGTCTCAGCTCCAGAAGGAGATCCTTCCACAGGAGCCAGACGGTCTGGTTCAGGAAGGCCATGCTTCTCCTCGCGGCCGAAATTCGTCGACGGCGCGGTAAAAACTTTCCCAGGGCGTCCGCTTGGCTTCGTCGAAGATCAACTTGCCGCGGCGC
Organism: Candidatus Binatia bacterium; assembly: GCA_036504975.1. Taxonomy (NCBI): domain Bacteria; phylum Candidatus Binatota; class Binatia (SeqCode); species Binatia bacterium. The sequence goes on from DASXUF010000116.1 coordinate 6,665, forward strand.
AGAATGACCGCGCGCGAGCAGAACGCGGCGGCGCGCGCCACGTCGTGCGTCGCCATCACGACGATGCCGCCGCTTCGGCAAACCTCTTGCAAATATTTCTCCAGTAATTCCACGCCGCCGCCGTCGAGCACGCCGTAAGGCTCGTCCACGAGCATCAGCTTCGGTTCGATGAGCAGCCATTTGGCGATCGAGAGGCGGCAGTTCATGCCGCTAGAAAATGCGCGGACGTATTCACTCCGCCAATCCGCCAACCCGGCGGCGGAAAGCGCCCCGGGAATGGCGCCATTTTTTTCTTTGCGGCTGTAGAGGGCGAGGAACAGCCTGAGATTCTCTTCCGCGGTCAGCTTCTCGTAGAGGTGATCGCTCGGAGAGAGAAGGCCGACGACGGGTCGGCGCCGGGCGGGCGTCTGGCGCAAGTTGGTTCCATCCGCGTAAATTGCACCCGCGCTGGGCCGCAGGAGACCGGCGAGCGCCTTGAGCAAAGTGGTTTTTCCCGCGCCGTTGGGCCCGAGCAGCGCGACCGTGTCGCCGCCGCGAAGCTCCAGGTCGATGTCTCTCAGCGCCCAAGTAAAACCGTAGCTTTTAGACAGGCCGCGAACTTCCAGGTGCAAGATAATCTCCGTGCCGGCGGAATAAATGAATGGCCGACTATAAACGCGGGGTAGGGCGGATTCAAGAGCAATTGCGGCAGAGATCGATGCCTTCGAACAATCGCACTTCCCGTGATTTTTCCTTGCTATTGTTTGTCGAGTGCGCATAAAAGAAGGCGCATCCATTTGCCGAGGCGGAATAAAGTGAAAGGGAGGGGAAGGCAATGAATCTAACGGAGCGTGCCAAGAACATACTGGTGCAACCGACAGAGGAGTGGCCGGTCATTGAAAAAGAGCCGACGACAACCCGGGACCTGTATACATCTTATATCATGCCCCTCGCGGCCATCGGGCCGGTGGCGTCGATCATCGGTTTGTCGATCGTTGGGATCGGCTCCCCTTTAGGCGGCACCTATCGCGTATCCTTAGGCGCTTCCATCGGGCACGCGGTGGTAACGTACGTGATGGCGCTCGCGGGCGTGTATGTCCTGGCGCTCGTCATCGACGCGCTGGCGCCGACGTTCAATGGAACGAAGAACAGCGCGCAGGCGTTGAAGGTGGCCGCCTATTCCAGCACGGCCGGTTGGCTGGTCGGGATCTTCAATTTGATCCCGGCGTTGGCGTTCCTGCAGATTTTCGGACTTTACAGTCTTTACCTGCTGTACCTGGGTCTCCCGGCGCTTATGAAATCGCCTCAGGATAAGACTTTGCCCTATACGGTCGTCGTGATCATCGCGGGCTTGATTATCTTCGCGATTATCGGCGCCGTAGGCGGCTCACTGATCACTTATCCTATTCCGAGATGACGCCGGTTAAGGCCGACTCGCCTTGACTCTCTTCCGCGGATCGGTTAAAAACGGAATTACTTTTCAACCTCTTCGCGATTCGAAAACGGCCTAAGGGCTAAGCAACACGCCCTTAGGCCTATTTATTACTTTTCTATTTATCGGGAGAGCCATGGCATACCAACATATCAAAGTACCAACGGACGGAACGAAAATCACCATGTCCGCAAACAAGCAGTTGAACGTTCCCGACCATCCGATTATTCCGTTTATCGAAGGCGACGGCACCGGCCGCGATATCTGGCGCGCTTCGGTGCGCGTTTTCGACGCGGCGGTTGAGAAGGCTTACAAGGGCAAGCGTAAAATCCGTTGGATGGAAGTGTACGCCGGCGAGAAATCGTTCAAGCAGTTCAAGAGCTGGCTGCCCGACGAGACCGTCGAAGCGTTCACGGAATTTCTCGTCGGCATCAAGGGCCCGCTCACGACTCCGATCGGCGGCGGCTTTCGCTCGCTGAACGTAACGCTTCGCATCTTGCTCGACCTTTACGTCTGCCTGCGGCCCGTGCACTACTACAACGGCGTGCCTTCTCCGGTGAAGCATCCGGAACACGTCGACATGGTGGTTTTCCGCGAGAACACGGAAGATATTTATACCGGAATCGAATTTCCCAACGGAACGGAAGAGAACAAGAAATTCAAATCCCTCCTCAAGGAAAACTTTCCCAAAGAGTATGCGAAGATCCGCTTCCCCGGCACCGCGGGCATCGCCATCAAGCCGGTCTCCGTCGAGGGCACCGAGAGGCTGGTGCGCGCCGCGATCCAGTGGTCGCTCGCGAACAAGCGCAAGAACATCAACTTCGTCCATAAGGGCAACATCATGAAGTACACCGAGGGCGCGTTTAAGGACTGGGGTTACGCGCTCGCCAAACGGGAGTTCCGCAACGACGTCGTCACCGAGCGCGAGACCTGGATCTTGGGCAACAAGGAACAGAAGCCCAATTTGAGCGTCGAGGACAACGCCAAAGCGATCGATCCCGGCTTCGACATGATGTCGCCCGACCAGCAGAACGACATCAAGAAAGAAGTAGAGGAGGCGCTGAAGTTGTGGCCGACGCACGGCGACGGCAAGTGGAAGGCGAAGCTGCTGCTCAAGGATTCGATCGCGGACGTGTCGCTGCAGTTCGTCCTGATCCGACCGAAGGATTACGACGTGATCGCGACGCTGAATCTGAACGGCGACTACCTATCCGACGCGCTGGCCGCGCAGGTCGGCGGCATCGGCATCGCGCCCGGCGCCAACATCAACTACGACACGGGGCACGCCATCTTCGAGGCGACGCACGGCACGGCGCCGAAGTACGCCGACCTCGACAAGGTCAATCCCGGCTCGGTCATCCTCTCCGGCGAGATGATGCTCCGTTTCATGGGCTGGAGCGAAGCGGCCGACCTGATCGTCAAAGGTTTGGAAGGCGCGATCGGCAAGAAGACGGTGACGTACGATTTCGAGCGCCTGATGCCGGGGGCAAAGCTCGTCAGTTGCTCGGGCTTCGGCGCCGCGATCATCAAAAACATGTAAGGAAAGTTCATTGAGTTAATCGCGTTCGTTGAGTTTATTGGGTTGAACTCAAGAAACTCAAAAAACCCGACAAACTCAATTGAACCCAAAGGAATTTGACATGGCTCGGAAAAAGCTCGCTTTGATCGGCGCGGGTAATATCGGTGGCACCATGGCGCATCTCTGCGCGTTGAAGGGCCTCGGCGACGTCGTGCTCTACGATGTTATCGATGGGCTGCCGCAGGGCAAGGCGCTCGATCTGTTGCAATCGGCGCCGATCGAAAATTTCGACGCCCAGATCACCGGCACGACGAAGTATGAAGACATCGCCGGCGCCGACGTCTGCATCGTGACCGCCGGCATCGCGCGCAAACCGGGCATGAGTCGCGACGACCTGTTGGGAACGAATTCCAAGATCATGAGTCAGGTGTGCGCGGGCATCAAAACCCACGCGCCGAACGCCTTGGTCATCGTGATCACCAATCCCCTCGACGCCATGGTCACGCTGACCAAGCGTCTCACCGGCTTTCCGAAAAATCGCGTCGTCGGCCAGTCGGGCATCCTGGATTCGTCGCGATATCGGACATTTATCGCGGAGGAGCTCAAGGTTTCGGTCGCGAGCGTTTCCGCCGTGGTTCTGGGCGGACACGGGGACGACATGGTGCCCGTGCGCAGCAGTTGCCTGGTCTCTGGCGTGCCGATCGAGAAATTTATTTCGAGCCAGCGCCTCGACGAGATCGAAGCGCGCGTGAGAAACGCCGGCGGCGAGATCGTCGCGCTGCTGAAAACCGGCTCCGCTTTTTACTCGCCAGCGTCGGCCGCCGTGCGCATGGCGCAGGCGTATCTCATGGACAAGAAGGAGATCCTTCCGTGCGCCGCCTATCTCGAAGGCGAGTACAGTGTCAACGGCTACTACTTCGGAGTCCCGGTGATGATCGGCGCCGGCGGCGTGGAAAAGGTAATCGAGATGGAGCTCAACGCGCGCGAGAGAAAACTCTTCGACGAATCTCTGGGGCACGTCAAAGAGCTGGTCGGCGCAATGGAT
>DASXUF010000117.1 GCA_036504975.1 Candidatus Binatia bacterium
ACGCTTGTTAATCAGTCCCTCACGGGATAAAGTTCCACCGTACAAATGGCGATGACGCCCGGATGAGGGAAGCTGGGTGAATGAAATCGAGTTTATCTATCCACTCTCACCCGAAGAGGAAGACCGATTGCGGGTAAGGGCGACGAAAGTGCGGGGAAGAATCGTGAGCTTTGTCGTTCAATATGAGGCCCTAATTCATGATCGCTGGAGAGCGGTTGTCCGGTACGATACTGCTCACAGGTTCGCTCATAGGGATGTGTTACATCCGGATGGCTCGGTCGATAAACAACCTCTGAACTTCGCCAACCTGAATCTCGGTTTTACCTTTGCCATCCAGGATCTCAAGAGCCTTTGGCAGTGGTATCGTTATGGCTATGAGAAGGAGCTGCAGAGATGAAGAAAGAATCCACCGTCAGAAAGAACTTGGATCTTCTGGACGAGTTCATGAAATATGCCTTTGACCATCCTGATATTCTCGATGAGATCCCAAAAGAGGCGTCGTTGGTTATCCTCCCCGAAGGAGACGCGCCTTTACACAAAGAAAATAAAAAGATGCTCAACCGCTTAAAAGCCAAAGGCGAGAAAGTTATAGCCGTAAAGCTCCGGGTTACAAGACGCAAGGTTTCAAAAGTTGGGTAGTCCAACAAATTTTCCCATCAGTGACATATCTCATCAGCTAATTTCTTGCCGGGTTCCGCGCGTCTCTCAACGTGAATGCGCCTGCGTACAACGCCCGGCCGACGATGACGCCTTCGACGCCGTCCTTCTCGACCTCCTTCAGCCGGCGGATATCTTCCAGCGTCGCAACGCCGCCGGAGGCGATGACCGGAATTTTTACAGCGCGAGCCACGCGGCGGCTTTCTTCTACGTTGACGCCCTGGCGCGTGCCGTCGCGGCCGATGTCGGTGTAAATAATTTTGGCCGCGCCGTCGGCTTCGCAGCGGACGGCCAGCTCGACTGCGTCCATTGACGTCGTCTCTTTCCATCCCTTGACCGCCACTCGGCCGGCGCGCGCGTCGATGCCGACGATAATTTTTCCGGGGAATTTAGCGCAAGCCTGGCGGAGAAAGTCGGGATTCTCGTAAGCGGCCGTTCCTAAAATCACGCGTGCGACGCCGAGGCCGAGAGCTTCTTCTACGGCTTCCAGCGAGCGCAGGCCGCCGCCGAGCTGGACGGGAACCGCGACGGCTTGGCAGATTCCTGCGATTTCCCGCTTGTGGACCGGGCGGCCTTCGACGGCGCCGTTTAAGTCAACGACGTGGAGCCGCTCCGCGCCCTCCGCCACCCAGTGTTTCGCCGCCGCAATCGGATCGGGGAAATAGACCGTCTCTTGGTCCATCTCGCCCTGGTACAGACGTACACACTGGCCATCTTTGATGTCGATAGCCGGAATGATCAGCATCTTAGTTCTTTTCGGCGAAGCGCGCGAAGTTTTTGAGAATCGTGAGCCCGATCTTCTGGCTCTTCTCCGGATGGAACTGGCAGGCGAAAAGATGATCGGTGGCGATGCTGGAGACGAACGAGCCCGAGTAAGGCGTCGTGGTGGCCGCCAGCGAGCCGTCTTCGGGCACGACGTAATACGAGTGGACGAAGTAAACGTAGTCGCCGTCGGCAATCCCTTCGAGAAACGGCGTCGGCTTTTTTTTCTCGATCGAGTTCCAACCCATGTGCGGGACTTTGAGGCCGTTGTCCGGGCGAAACGCCACGACTTTGCCGGGAAAAAGGTCAAGACCTTTCTGCGGCCCGAACTCCTCGCTCTCGCTGAAGAGGAGCTGAAAACCCAGACAAATTCCGAGGAACGGCTTTTTCCGCGTCACGACTTCGCGGATCGGATCGACCAATCCGTAGCGCCGGAGATTTTCCATGCAGGCGCTGAACGCGCCGACCCCCGGAAGGACGACTCCCTTGGCGCCGAGAATGGCCGGAACCTCCCGGGTGATCTCCGCCGTATAGCCGAGCCGCTCGAAGCCCTTCTGCACGCTGCGGAGATTGCCCATGCCGTAATCGACGATCGCGATCATAGGCTCCCTTTGGTCGACAAGACTCCCTTGATGCGCTGATCCATGCGCGTCGCCTTTTCCATCGCGCGCGCGAGCGCCTTGAAGCACGCCTCGATGATGTGATGCGGATTCTCGCCCTGCGTCACGTTGATGTGCAGGTTCATCCCCAATTGATTGGCCAGCGCCTGGAAAAACTCGTGCGGCAGGTCGGTGTCGAAGTCGCCGACGCGGCCGGGGCGAATCTTGACGTTATAGGCGAGATACGGCCGCCCGCTTAAATCGACGACCACTTGCGCGAGCGCCTCGTCGAGCGGCACGGTGGCCTCGCCGAACCGGCTGATCCCCTGCTTGTCGCCGAGCGCCTGCTTGAACGCCTGGCCGAGCGTCAGCCCGACGTCTTCAACCGTGTGGTGGTAATCGACCTCGATGTCCCCTTTCGCTTGAATCTTGACGTCGAACAGGCCGTGGCGCGTGAAGATCTCCAGCATGTGATTGAAAAACGGAATGCCGGTCTGGATCTCGGCGGCGCCGCTGCCGTCGAGCTCCAGCTCCGCGGTGATCTGGGTTTCTTTGGTCTTCCGCTCCGTTTTTGCGCTGCGTCCCATAGTCCCTCTCCTTATTTTTTAAACCGCGCCTCGACCGCGCGCGCGTGATCGTCGAGCCCTTCGAGCCGCGCCAAGCGGGTAATAGACGGCGCAAGCGCGCGCAGCGCGCGTCTTTCGGCGTGAATCACGCTTGTGCGTTTTAGAAAATCGTACGTGCCCAATGGAGAAAAAAACCGCGCGCTTCCGCCGGTCGGAAGAACGTGATTCGGTCCGGCGAAGTAATCGCCCAGCGGCGGCGTGGAATACGGACCGAGAAAGAGCGCGCCCGCGTTGCGAATCGAGCGCGCCCATTTCCGCGGCTCGCGCACGATCAGCTCCACGTGCTCCGGAGCGATGGCGTTGGTAATCGCCACCGCTTCGTTGAGCCCGCGGCAGACGATGATCGCGCCGTAGTTTTCCAAAGCCTTCAACGTGATCGCGCGCCGCTTGGTGTCGCGCGTCTGGCGCTCCAGGGCGGCGCGTATGCGCCGCGCGAGCGCGAGCGACGGCGTGACGCAGAGCGCCGCCGCCAGCTCGTCGTGCTCCGCTTGCGAAAGCATGTCCGCCGCCACGTGATCCGGATCGGCGGAAGTGTCGGCGAGGAGCAGGATCTCGCTCGGTCCGGCGATGGAATCGATATCCACCTCGCCGAAGACCTGCCGCTTCGCCGCCGCCACGTAAATATTGCCCGGCCCGACGATCTTGTCCACCTTGGGAATGGACTCGGTGCCGAACGCGAGCGCCGCCACCGCCTGCGCGCCGCCGACGCGAAACACCCGGTCCACGCCGGCGACTCGCGCCGCGGCCAAAATCAACGCGCCGTCTTCGCCGATCGGAGAAGTCATGACGATTTCTCCGACGCCCGCGACTTTCGCGGGGATTGCGTTCATCAGGACCGTCGAAGGATAGGACGCCTTGCCGCCGGGCACGTAGACGCCGACCCGCTCCAGCGGACTGATTCGCTGGCCGAGAAACATGCCGATCGGATCGCGATAGCCCCAGCTCCGCTCCATCTGCCGGCGATGAAACGCGGCGATTCTTTTGGCCGCGAGACGGAGCGTCCTCAAATTCCGCGCCGGAGTCTTTTTGACGGCGTCGTCCATCTCCCGCCTGGACACTTCGACGGTACGGCGAGTCAGACGAACTCCGTCGTAGCGCCGCGTGTAATCGAACAGACCGCGGTCGCCCCGAACCCGCACGGAACGAATGATCTCGCTCACCTTCTTCTCTACGCTCTGCTCTCTGCCGCTCCGGCGCTGGACGACCTTCTTCAGCAGGCTGTTAAAAGCGGAGTCGCTCGTCTTAACCAATCGGATTTTCATCCTTCATCCTTCATCCCTTTATTCTTCTGATGTCCGCTCCCAGCGCCGAGAGCTTCTTTTCGATATGCTCGTAGCCGCGATCGAGATGATAGACCCGCGATATCTCCGTGTCCCCTTTGGCCGCAAGGCCGGCTAAAATCAACGACACGCTGGCGCGTAGGTCCGTCGCCATCACCGGCGCTGCGGAAAGACCCTCCACGCCGCGGACGACGGCGCGATTGCCCTCCAGGCGGATGTCGGCGCCCATGCGATCCAACTCCTGCGCGTGCATGAAGCGGTTTTCGAAAATATTTTCCGTGATCACGCTAACGCCGTCGGCCACCGCCATCAACACCATCATCTGCGCCTGGAGATCGGTCGCGAAGCCGGGATACGGCAGCGTCGTGATGTCCACGCTCTTCACTCTCCCGTCGCCCTGGACTCTCACCCGATCCGCCTGGACCGACAGCGCCACACCGCTCTCCTTGAGCTTCAGAAGGAATGCGTCGAAATGATCCGGCCGCACGTCGTTCACGACGACGTCGCCGCGCGTCAGCGCGGCCGCTACCATGAAACTCCCCGCCTCGATGCGGTCGGGAATGACGCGGTGCGACGCGCCGCCAAGGCGCTCGACTCCCTCCACCTTTATGACGTCGCTGCCGGCGCCCGCGACTCGGGCGCCCATTTTGTTCAGCACCGAAGCCAGATCTTCGATCTCCGGCTCCTTGGCGGCGTTCTCGATCACCGTCGCGCCCTCCGCCAGGGCGGCGGCCATCATGAGATTCTCCGTCGCGCCCACGGAAGGCACATCGAGATAGATCTTCGCGCCTTTGAGTTTTTTCGCCTTCGCCTCGACGTAGCCGTGAACCAATTCGATCTCGGCGCCCATCGCCACGAGCCCCTTCAGGTGCAGATCGACCGGACGGACGCCGATCGCGCACCCGCCGGGAGTGGACACGCGCGCTTCGCCGAAGCGCGCGAGCAGCGGCCCTAGAACTAAAAACGAGGCGCGCATGGTCTTCACCAGATCGTACGGCGCTTCGAGCTTGTCGATCTTGCTTGCCTGGAGCGCGACGCAGCCGGAACCCGTCTCCCCCTCCAACGTCACCCCAAGCCACTTGAGAAGCTTCAAAGCCGTCTTGGTATCGACGAGATCGGGAATTCTCTCATAACGGCACGGCTCGGCGGTCAAGAGTGATGATATAAGGATGGGCAGCGCGGCGTTCTTCGAGCCGCTGACCGTCACTTCGCCCTCAAGCCGCCGGCCGCCGCTGACGATGATCTTATCCACTCGCTTTACCTTTCATCGTGCTTCGACAGGCTCAGCACGAACGGTCCAGCTTTATCGCTAGTCTTTATTTCCGGTCACCCTGAGACTTGTCGAAGGGCGATTACGGGTTCTTTCAACATTCTTTGAAGCTCATATCAACATGCGCGCAACGACGACGCGGTCCTTACCGGCATAGTCTTGGTAGAGACGCGGCGGACTGTAGCCGCCGGCATCCACAAAAAGAAGATTAACTTCTTGACCCCTATCCGCGCCGATCTCCAGCGCGAGGAACCCGCCGGCGGCGAGATGGCGGCGCGCTTCGGGAATAATTCGACGAAAGAAATCGAGGCCGTCCGGCCCGCCGTCGAGAGCGAGACGAGGCTCGAACTCGCGCACGTCGCGCGGCAGCGTATCGAGCTCGTCGCGTCGCACGTAAGGCGGATTGAAAACGATCACGTCGAAAAACTCGGTGCGGTCCCTCACCGGCATGAAAGCGTCTCCTAAAAGAAAATGAATCTTTTCCTCCACTCCGTGGCGGCGGGCATTGGTTCGAGCGACTTCGAGCGCGCCCGGAGAAATGTCCGGCGCCCATATCTCCGCGTTGCCGATCTCTTTCGCCAGGCTTACGGCGATCGCTCCGCTGCCCGTCCCGATCTCCAAAATTCGAATTTCGAACTTCGAATTTCGAAATTGTCCTAAATATTCCATAACCGTCTCCACCAGCAGCTCGGTCTCAGGCCGCGGCACCAGCACCGCCGGCGTCACGAGAAAATCGAGCGACCAGAACTCCCGCCGGCCGACGATGTATGCTACCGGCTCATGGTTAAGTCGGCGCAAGATAAAAGAGCGCAACCGCTCTTGCGCGCGCGCGGGAAGCGTCTGCTCCCCGTGGAGATAGAGTTGACTCCGGTCGAGATCCAAAGCTCCGGCCAGGAGAACCTCCGCGTCCAGGCGCGCGCTCTCGATTCCCGCGCTGGAAAGAAGCGCCGTAGCTTCGCGCAGCGCTTGTCTTACCGTGAGCGGCTCTGCATCGGACGCAATCTCTATGTCGATCGCCGCGGTCATCGTATTCACCCCGCCTGCAATGCTTCCGCCTGATAATGCGTGTTCAGGGCGTCGAGCAGCTCGTCCAGCTCGCCCTCGATCACCCGATCGAGCTTATAAAGCGTAAAATTGATGCGGTGGTCGGTCATCCTACCCTGAGGGAAGTTGTAGGTGCGGATTCTCTCGCTGCGGTCGCCGCTCCCGACCATGAGCTTGCGCGTCGCGGCGATCTCGGAGCGCTGCTCCTCCTGTTTTTTCTCCAACAGGCGCGCGCTGAGAATCTTTAGCGCCTTGGCCCGGTTCTTGTGCTGCGACTTCTCGTCCTGGCACGAGACCACAAGACCGGTGGGAATATGCGTCATCCTGACAGCCGAGTCCGTCGTATTGACGCTCTGCCCGCCGGGACCGGAAGCGCGGAACACATCGACTTTCAAATCTTTGGGCTCGACCCCGACCTCGACTTCGTCGGCCTCCGGAAGGACGGCCACCGTCACGGTGGACGTGTGAATTCGGCCGGAGCCTTCGGTCATCGGAACCCGCTGCACCCGGTGCACGCCGCCCTCGAATTTGAGCCGGCTGTAGGCGCCTTTTCCCTCGACGAGGAGAATAATTTCTTTGAGGCCGCCGAGCCCCGTCGGGTTCGAGCTCATGACTTCGACGCGCCATCCCCTGTTTTCGGCGTAGCGCGTGTACATGCGCGAGAGCTCCGCGGCGAAAAGCGCCGCCTCCTCGCCGCCGGTGCCGGCGCGGATCTCGAAGATGACGTTCTTGCTGTCGTTGGGATCTTTTGGGAGGAGGAGAACCTTGAGGCGCGCTTCGAGCTGCTCTTTGCGCTCGCGCAGCGCCGCCAGCTCCTCTTTGGCCAGCTCGCGCATCGCCTCGTCGCTCTCGTCGAGCAGCTCGCGGTTCGACTGGATTTCCTGCTCTATCTTCTTCCAGTCCCGGTAACAGACGACGAGCTCCTCCAAATCCGCGCGCTCCTTGGCGACCTTGGAATATTCCCGCTGCTTGCCCGAGAACGAAGGGTCGCTCAGGAGACTTTCCAACTGCGTGTAGCGCTTTTCAACTTCCGCAAGTTTGTCCAGCATATCGATAGCTCTCAACGATCAGCCCTCAGCCATCAGCTAGGTCAAATGCATTTTACTGAACGCTGAAAGCTGACTGCTGAAAGATGTCTTCCAAATAAAAAAGGGCAAAGGGATTTGTGTGTGCCCCTTTGCCCTTTTTTCACTCAAACTCCGCTAGTACGTCACATTCAGTCCGAAACCTCCGCCAGGCCTAGTTCTTGATGCCGTATTTTCTCTTGAACTTTTCTACCCGACCGGCCGAGTCGACGAATTTCTGTTTCCCCGTGTAGAAAGGGTGGCACTCCGAGCAGATCTCCACGTGGATGCTCGGCACCGTGGAGCGCGTTTCGACCACGTGCCCGCAAGCGCAGACGATCTTGGCCGCTTTGTATTCCGGATGGATCCCCGCTTTCATAACAACCTCTGCAAAATCTATAGCATGAAAGGTTAGCGGCTTCAAATCACACGGCGAGGCCGCGATCCTTCACTTCGCTCAGGATGACCGAAGCGGTCACTTTAGAATCTCCTTCAATTTCGGAACCAGCGTGGCATCGATGTTGAAAACGTCTTTGACGTTGCGCTCCAGCGTTGCGCCGTCCAACGGATTGATATCGAGCTTGGCCTTCTCCGCGTCGGCTAGAAATTCCTTGTCCTTCACGGTGTCCATGAAGGCTTTGCGTAGAATCTCGATTCGATCTTGTGGAGTGCCCGGCGGCACGACATAGGGACGGGCCGCGGGGCCGACCGTGTGAACCGCGGAGCGGATCAGCTTTTTTCCGTCCTCCGTCTTTGCGTAGTTGATAGCCAGCGGGACTTTCGGCAGGTCGGGATGGGCCTTGGCGACATTCTGCAACACAATGATCGCACTGCCCGATTCCATCTCGCTGCGCCACGTCGATTTCAAGGATTCCCAAGAATTGCAAACCCCCTGGACCTCGCCGCTGTTGAACGCGAGCTTTATAGTGGCGGTGCCCGTATAACCGGAAACGATCTGGACCGGGAGGCCGATCGCTTCCTTGAGAATCTTGGGAATATCGTCAGTAGCCGAGCCGGCGCCTACACCGCCCAGCTTGACGACCGTCTTCGAGCTTAGCCATTGATCGATGCTGGTGATGCCGACCGATTTCGCGATAGTGAGCATGTAGTTGTCCTGAGCCGGGACTCCGATAAATCCGAACTTCACCGATTCGAACTCCACACCCGCTTTCCCCAACAACTGTTGCAAAAAGAGGCCGCCGATGAAGTGGCCGATCGTGAGACCGTCCGGCTTGGCTACCTTATAGACGTGGTTCGCGGCGATCAGGAATCCGGCCCCGGGCATGTTTTCCACGACGAAAGTAGGATTGCCGGGAATGTGCTTGCCCATGTGGCGGGCGATCGTCCGCGAATAGGTGTCGTAGCCGCCCCCGGCCGCGGCACCGACGATGATGCGGATGGTCTTGCCTTTGTAGAAAGAATCCTGAGCGGCGGCCGATGTAACGATCAAAAGGTTGAAGAGACAAAGCGCAAACAACGCCGCGAGCAGACCCTGAACCCCTTGAACCTTTAAACCCTGCAAGCTTTTACGCATCGTGAGCATGGAATTTCCTCCTTATCCTTAGATAGGCTCGAACGGGCGATCGGCCCCCCTGCTAGCTGCTATAACGAATTCGATTTCGACGCAAGGTCCGAGCCCTCATCACTCAGACTATCGAGGTTAGCGTCCGCCGGGGAGTTTCTCGAAGGGCCGATCTCCTCGCTTCGCACAGGCGGCTGATTCTTTTTCATAGGCGGCTGGAGATGAGAAAAAGAAGAGTATATCTTTGCAAATAATGAGTCGAGCGAGCGGCGTCCTGCTTCACATCACCTCCCTTCCGTCGCCTTTCGGGATCGGCGATCTCGGCCCGTGGGCTTACCGCTTCGCCGATTTTCTCGCCGCAGAGCGCCAGACCTACTGGCAAATTCTTCCGCTCGCCCCGACCGATCCGGTCCGCGGAAATTCCCCGTACGACAGCCGCTCCGCCTTCGCCGGGAACCCGCTCATCATCAGCCCCGAGCTGCTGCTGCGGGAGGACTGGCTCCGTCCGGAGGATCTCGAAGAGCATCCCCCGTTCGCGCGGGAGCGCGTCCAATACGAGATCGTCACGGCGTATAAAGCCCGGCTGCTCGACAAGGTTTTTCAACGTTATCAAAACCGCGCGGCGCTGGACGGCGGATTTGAAAAGTTTTGCGACCAGAACGCCGGCTGGCTCGAAGATTACAGCCTGTTCACCGCACTCAAGGCCCGCTTTGACGGCGCGCCCTGGCCGGATTGGCCGGAACCGCTGAGAGATCGAGAGAAGAGCGCGCTCACGCAATGGAAAAAAAAATGCCGCGAGGAAATGAAGAAGGAAAAGTTGTTTCAGTACCTTTTCTTCCAACAGTGGAGCGCGCTCAAGGAATACGCCAACGGCAAGAAGATTCTTTTTGTCGGCGACCTGCCGATCTACGTGAGCGGCGACAGCGCCGATGTCTGGGCCAATCCGCACCTCTTCAAGCTCGATAAGGCGAAGCGGCCGACCGTCGTCGCCGGCGTCCCGCCGGATTATTTCAGCGCCACCGGCCAGCTCTGGGGCAATCCGGTTTACCGCTGGGACGCGCTCAAGGAAACGAATTATGCGTGGTGGTTCAAGCGGCTGCGTCACAATCTCGCCTGCTTCGATAGAGTCCGCCTGGATCACTTTCGCGGCTTTGTCGCTTACTGGGAGGTGCCCGCGGGCGAGCGCACGGCGAAGAACGGTCGCTGGGTCAAGGCGGCATCGGACGATTTTTTTGCCGGCCTCGTGCTCCAGTTTCACGGCCTGCCGTTTTTCGTCGAAGACCTGGGACTGATCACCCCCGATGTCCGCAAAGTCATGAAGCGCTTCGGCTTCGCCGGGATGAAGCTGCTCCTGTTCGCGTTCGGGGACGACATGGCAAGCAATCCCTACGCCGTTCACAACCACGAGAAGAATTCCGTCGTCTACACCGGAACCCACGACAACAACACGGTCAAGGGCTGGTTTCTGGAAGAGGCGAGCGCCGATGACCGCGAGCGGCTCTGCGCCTATGTCGGCCACAAGGTCGCGGCGGAAATGGCCCACTGGGAACTGATTCGGCTCTGCTTCATGTCGGTGGCGGACACCGCGATCATACCGATGCAGGATCTGCTCGGTCTCGGCTCCGAGGCGCGGATGAACCGGCCGGCGACGACCGAAGGAAATTGGGCTTGGCGCTTCATTCCGGAGCAGATCACGTCCTCGTTGAGCGCAGAGCTCTCGAAGCTTGCCGAGATCTATGGAAGAGTCCCGGGGCAAAGCCGCGGGTCGCAGGCGGATTGAATCCGCCGTGAAATTGACTCGTTAACTTTCCGACGTTATAGTTCGAGAGAAAAGGGGACAAAACGTGGAAATCCTCGGAATGGTGATGGCTGGAGGCCGCGGCAAGCGGCTCTATCCCTTGACGAGAGACCGCGCCAAGCCGGCAGTCCCCTTCGGCGGCAAATATCGCATCATCGACTTCGTTCTCTCCAACTTCGTCAATTCCGGAATCTATTCGATCTACGTCCTCACCCAATTCAAAGCCCAATCGCTCGTGGAACATCTCCAGGAAGGATGGCAGGTCAGCAGCCTGCTCCGGGATTACTTCGTCACGCCGGTGCCGGCGCAGATGCGCTCGGGCGTCGATTGGTACCGGGGAACGGCCGACGCCGTCCATCAAAACGTCCACCTGATCAAGCGGCCCAATCCCAAGGCCGTCGCGGTTTTCGGCGCCGATCACGTCTATAAAATGAACATCCGCCAGATGGCGGAATACCATTGGCAGAAAAACTCGGAGGTCACGGTCGCGGCGTTGCCGGTGAGGATCGAAGATGCTTCGCAGTTCGGCGTGATGGAAGTGGATGATGAATGGCGCATCGTCGGCTTCGAGGAGAAACCCGCCAGGCCGAAGCCGATACCGGGAGAGCCGGATTGGGCGCTCGCCTCGATGGGAAATTATATTTTCGAGACCAAGCTGCTCCTACAAGCGCTGGAGAACGATGCGCCGAAGCCACAAAGCAGCCACGACTTCGGCATCGACATCATCCCCGAATTGCTAAAAGCCGGGAAAGAAATCCTCGCCTACGACTTCCGGACCAATCGCATCCCCATCTCCGCCAAAGGCGAGGAGTCGAGCTATTGGCGCGACATCGGGACGGTCGAGGCCTACTACGAGGCCAACATGGAGCTGCGCGACGTGGACCCTTCTTTGAACCTGTACAACCGCAGTTGGCCCATTCGAACCGTCAGCTACAGCGATCCGCCGGCAAAATTTGTCTTCGACGAGGAAGGGCGGCGCGGAATGGCGCTCAACTCGATCGTCGCGGAAGGGACCATTATCACCGGCAGCCTCGTGCGCGACTCGGTGATCAGCCGCAACGTCCGCATCCACAGCTACTCGACCATCGAAGACGCCGTCATCATGGCGCGAGTGGAGATCGGCAGGGGCTGCCGGCTGAGAAGAGTGATTCTGGATAAAAACGTCTACATTCCGCCGGGGACGGAGATCGGCTACAACGTCGAAAGGGACCGCGAGCGCTACTTCGTCACCAAGAGCGGCATCACGGTCATCCCGCGCGAAGAGCCGAGAGCGGTTATACCCTGATGCGGCGCGGTTTCGCGCCGCGTCATTCCAGCGCACCCGGGGATCCGGAATCTTCGCGCTCCACGAGCTTGCGATAGAGAGCCAAGTATTCCTCTGCCGGTTTCTCCCAGGAGAAGTCTGAGGCCATGCCGTTGGCCACTAACTGCCGCCACGCTTTTTTGTCGCGATAAACGGCGACGGCTCGCTTGACCGCATTCGACAAGGCGGAGGCCGAGTACTCGGTAAATTTGAATCCGTTCCCCGTCCCGCCGATCGGATCGTAATCTTCGATGGTATCGTCCAGGCCGCCGGTGGCGCGCACGATCGGCACCGTGCCGTACTTGAGGCTGTAAATCTGGTTGAGACCGCACGGCTCGTATTTGGAAGGCATCAGAAACATATCGGCGCCCGCCTCGATCTTGTGGGCGAGAGCCTCGTCGAAACCAATTTTGACGCCGATCTTTCCCCGGCGCGCGCCGGGCAGGTCCGCGAGAAGGGTCTGGTATTTCTCGTCGCCGGCGCCGAGGATAACGATCTGCAAGTTCATGCTGAAGAGATCCTCGATCGCCTGCAGGATGATATCGATCCCCTTTTGGTCCGTCAGGCGGGAGACGATGCCGATCAAAGGGGTTGTGGCTTTCGGAGGCAGAGCGAAAATCTCCTGTAGGTCTTTCTTGCAACCTTGCTTGCCGCTCAAGTCGGCGGGGCGATAATTTTCTTTGATGTAGGGATCGGTCGCGGGATTCCATTCGCGGTAATCCACGCCGTTGAGAATCCCATGCAGATCGCGCTCCCGGCCGCGTAGGACGCCTTCGAGCCCGCAGCCATACTCGGGAGTCAGGATCTCCCGGGCATACTTCCGGCTCACCGTCGTAAGCGCGTCGGCATAGAGAATCCCGCCTTTGAGAAAATTGACGCGCCCGTAGAATTCCAAATACTCGGGCGTGAAGTAGCGCACCTCCAGATTCAACAGATTCGCAGCCGCCATGGGAAAATTTCCCTGGAACGCCAGGTTGTGGATCGTGAGAACGGTCTTGCACTTTCGCGCTTCGTGCCGGGAAGCCGCGTCGAGTTGTTTGAGCGCCGGGATGAGCGCCGCTTGCCAGTCGTGGCAATGGATCAATTCCCACGGACCAGTGCGTTGGGACAGATGGAGCGCGGCCTTGGAAAAAAAAACGAACCTCTCCGCGTTGTCCGGATAATCGCCTTGCGGCGCGCCGTAAAGTTGCGGCCGGCGGAAGTAGCGATCCTGCCGTATCACGTAAACCGCGACGCCACTGTCCAAGGTCATTTTTAAGACGGTTCCTGGAACGCGCTCCTTGCCGAGCGCCGCCTCGATTTCTATTCCCGTTTCTTGCAATGAGAAGCCGCCTGCTAAAATGGATTGATAGGCGGGCAGAACGACGGCCACCTCCGCGCCGAGGCCTACCAGGGAGCCGCAGAGCGCGCCGACCATATCTCCCAGCCCGCCGGTCTTCGCCAACGGAACGCTCTCCGAAGCCGCCATGAGAATCTTCATGCGCGTCGATGCCCGATATCAAAAAGGCGGAAAATTTTACAGCGCGATTTCCCTGAGGGATTGGGCCGCCAGCTCGGGCGGCATGGGGTTGATGTAAAAGCCCGTGCCCCACTCGAAGCCGGCCACTTGAGTCAGCTTCGGCATCACCTCGATGTGCCAGTGAAAGTGGCCGTTGTCCATTTCCTGAAAGGGCATCGAGTGGATGAGATAGTTGAAAGGCGGATCGTTCAACGTGCGGTTGAGCCGGATCAGCGTCTCTCGGAGCGAGCGCGAGAGGTCGACGTATTCCTGCTTGGTCGCGTGCTCGAAGTAGGAAGAATGCTTCTTCGGCAAAATCCAGGTCTCGAAGGGGAACCGCGGCGCGAACGGACAGATCACGACGAAGCTGTCGTTCTCGCTCACGATCCGCGACCGGTCGTCGATTTCCTGGCGCACGATGTCGCAGTAGATGCAGCGCTCCTTGTATTTGAAATACTCCTGCGCGCCGACCAGCTCGTCGGTCACGTTGCGCGGAACGATCGGCAGCGCGATCAACTGCGAATGGCTGTGCTCCATCGTGGCGCCCGCGTCCGCGCCTTGATTCTTGAAGATCAGAACGTAGCGAAACCTTTTATCCTCCCTCAAATCCAACACCCGATCCCGATACGCCCAAAGCACCTCTTCGAACTGCTGGTTGGTGAGCTCGCCCGCGTTCACTTCGTGCTTCGGCGTTTCGATGATGACTTCATGCGCGCCGACGCCGTTCATTAAGTCATAAACCCCTTCGCCGCGGCGGTCGAGACTGCCCTCGATCATCAAGGCGGGAAACTTGTTGGGCACGACGCGGAGCGTCCATCCGGGACCGTCACGCTGGGAGCCCCCGGGCCGGTACGCGGCGATCTCCGGCGGCGTCTGGCGTTCGTTGCCTTCGCAAAACGCGCAGGGGCCGGGTTTTGAAGGGCTCTTGCGATGTTCGTAATGGGTGGGTCTCTTGGCGCGCTCGGTCGAGATGATCACCCAACGGCCGGTGACGGGGTCTTTTCTTAGCTGCGGCATAATGTTCGGCGAAAATAATTATTTCATTTTCAGAGAAATTTGTCCATTCGGCGCGCCTTTTCGATGGCATCGCGAAGCGGATCGTGCAACTCTTGCCGGGATATGCCGGCCCAAGACCGCCACGCGATCGTGATCGGATCCGGTCCGAACGGACTGGCGGCCGCGATCGTTCTGGCCGAGGCCGGCTGGTCGGTCGTCGTCCACGAGGCGCAGGCGACTTACGGGGGCGGCGCGCGCTCGGCCGCGCTGACCTTGCCCGGATTCACCCACGATCTCTGCTCCGCGGTTCACCCGCTGGCTCTGGCTTCGCCTTTTTTCCGCGAACTGCCGCTCGCGGAACACGGCCTCAAGTGGATCCAACCGCCGGCCGCTTTGGCGCATCCGCTCGACGACGGCTCGGCGATCCTTCTCGAACGCTCTTTGGAAAAAACCTGCGCGCATATGGGCGACGATGCGAGAGCGTATGAAAAACTGTTCGGACCGGTGATTCGGAACTGGCAGACGCTGATCCCTAATTTTTTGGGACCGCCGCGGTTTCCCTCCCATCCGTTTCAACTACTCTCTTTCGGCCTGCGCGCGCTCGGCTCTTCTCGGAAGACCGCGGAAAAATTTTTCCGCGGGCCGCGCGCCCGCGCGCTCTTCGCCGGCCTGGCCGCTCATTCGATGCTGCCGCTGGAATATTCCCTGTCGTCGGGCTTCGGATTGGTGCTGGGGGCGGCCGGTCACGCCGTCGGCTGGCCGATCCCTGAAGGCGGCGCGCAAAAAATCGCCGACGCCTTGGCCGGACACCTAAGAAGTCTTGGCGGTAAAATCATCACGGGCCGTCGCGTTGACTCGCTCGACGAGCTTCCCGCGGCGCGAGCGATCGTGTGCGACGTGACGCCACGACAGCTCGTGAACCTCGCCGGAGCGCGCTTGCCGGCGGCGTTTCATCGCCGGCTGTGGCGGTACCGTTATGGGATGGGCGTTTTCAAGATCGATTGGGCCCTGAGCGCGCCGATTCCATGGAAAAACGAAGCTTGCGCTCGCGCCGGCACGGTCCACCTCGGCGGCACGCTGGAAGAGATTTCCTCGTCCGAGCGCGCCGCATGGGAAGGAAGACCGCGCGATAAACCGTTCGTGCTGTTGGCGCAGCCGTCGCTTTTCGATCCGACGCGCGCGCCCGCGGGAAAACATACGGTCTGGGCGTACTGTCATGTGCCGCACGCCTCCTCCGAGGACATGACCGAGAAAATAGAAAATCAAATCGAGCGATTCGCGCCCGGTTTCCGCGCGCGCGTGCTTTTTCGCAAAATTCATTCACCCGCGGATATGGAACAGCACAATGCCAATCTCATCGGCGGCGACATCAACGGCGGCGCCGCCACGCTCGGACAGTTTTTTTTTCGCCCGACGGCGAAGTTTTATGCGACGCCGATCAGAGGACTGTATTTGTGCTCGGCCTCGACGCCGCCCGGCGGCGGCGTCCACGGCATGTGCGGTTTTTTTGCGGCACGGAAAGTTTTACGGGATCTTGGGTAACCGGCACCGCGGTGAGTGCCCGGCGCAGCGTCGTACCTCGCCTATATCTTGCTATTAAATATCTTGACACCCCCCATATGTTGGGTGCATGATGGCTGCATTAAAAACTTAGGGGGAGGGTATCATGGGAGCGCTCCTTACAGGTTTGGGTTTGGCGTCTAGAGGACACGGCACGACCAGCACCGGCGCGGCGTTTCAAGATTCACAAGTTCAACTCGTCTGGGAAAAAGCGTCTTTTGCTCCCAATGCAAACCCTTCGATCTACCGGTTGGATTCCGCCGGCGCATTGATACGACGTGCCGACTACGGCCTTACCGTCAGAACCGGTTGGGAGATCGACCATATGGTGCCCGTTGCGGCAGGCGGCGGCGATGATCTCGATAATCTGCAGCCGTTGCAATGGCAGAACAATCGAAGCAAAGGCGACGAGTATCCCTATTGGACCCCAGCCGTGGCATTGATTCAACAGTTCATTACGAGATAAGCGCGGCCGATTTCGAGTGAAGGTAGCGGAAAAATTCGGAAAGCATCTCCAGCGGTAACTCCCGAGCTTGTCTACATCGGCCCGAAAAGACCGGGCTCAGGTTTCCCTTCTTCCGAATCAGGGCGGTTTTTTAATCGAAGGTTCGATCGTCTTCCAGCGGCGCGAGATCATCCATCTCAATTTTCGCTGTCTGTTTCCCTTCGCGCGCGCGGGCGCAGGCGATGCAGAGCCGCGTTGTCGGCAGAGCGCGCAGCCGGGCCAGCGCTATATACTCTCCGCAGGAGGCGCATTTTCCATAGGTGCCGTCGACGATGCGCTGGAGCGCCTCATCGATCTCGTCCAGCGTCTGCTTGTCCCTGTCGCTCAAGCGCTCCAGTACCGTCGCGATTCTTTCCTTCTGCGCGTCTTCTTCCAGTTCCGGCTCCCGCTCCTGGGCGATCGTCTTCAACTCTCCTTGCGTTGCGTCCATATCGCCCAAGATAAGGAGCCGTCTCCGCTGCAGTTCTTCAGCCAGAGAATCGATGATGCTTCTTTTTTTCTCGTTCATGCTTCCCTCCTTGCCGCCGGCACAGCGTCCGGAAACTTATAAAATATAAGCCCGAACCTGCGGCATCAATCGGGTGAACTCTGAAGTCACCGAGAGAAAAATCCCGGAGCGGAGTAAATCCGGAAGCGATGAGGGTACTGCTGGACGCGGTCGTCGAGCCGGCTTTTTTGCCGGATGGACCGCGCTCTTATTCGACGGTCGGGTTGACCAACGACGCATAGTAGCCCGCGATGCCGCTGAGAATATACTGCACGGCCAGCGCCGCGAGGACGATCCCCAGGACTCGAGTGATGATGTGCACTTTGCCTGCGCCCAGGCGCGCCATCACGCGCTCGCCGGCGTGAAGCACCCACCAGGCGATCAAATAGACAATCGCGATGACGGCGGCGAATATTCCCAAGCGGAGAATGTCGCCGCGAATCTGATTCGTCAACAGCAGAACGGTCGTGATCGTTCCGGGACCGGAAAGCAACGGTATGGCAAGAGGAAAAATCGCGATGTCTTCGCCGGCCCCGCCTTGCTCGTGACGCTCGGGGGCTTGGAGACCGGGCCGCTGACCGAAAAGCATCGGGAACGACGCCGCGAAGAGGAGAATCCCGCCGCTGATGGCAAACGCGTGCACCGTCACCCCCAGATAAGAAAGCAGAAAGCCTCCTCCCAGCAAAAAAAACATGGTCACGCTGAAGGCGACAACCAGCGCCCGCGAGAGAGTTCTCCGCCGTTCAGCGTCGCGAAGCTCGCTGGTCAACGCAACGAACATCGGCGCGACGCCCAGCGGATCCACGACGATGAACAGCGTCGCAAACGCTCTCAGTCCGAATTGCAACAAGCTTTCTTCCATGCGGAAAAAATCCCGGCGCACGGATCGCACGAGACTGTTTTTTTGAAGTCCACGCGTTATTGCAAAGATTTTAAGTAAGCGACGACTGCCTCAGCGTCCGCGGCCGTCAGTCGGAAGCGCGGCATCGGCGGGTCAGGAACCCTGCCGTTGGCTGAAATTCCTTCGGTCAAGAGACGAACACCCTGTTCTTTGCTATAGCCGGACAGGCCGGCGATCGCCGGAGCTTTAATAGCCCATTTCATGCCGGGATAAGGAGGCGCCTTCACGGGAACCGGCGCGCCGCGAAGATATTCCGCCCGGACCAAACGACCATTTTGATCTCTGGGCGTATGGCACTCGCCGCACATCGCCACCTGTTCCACGATATACTTGCCGCGCTCGACCGAACCGCCCGCGGCGGCGCCCGTCCCTGCGTCGCGGATCGACGGGAAAAATACCGTCGCCGCGCAGAAAAAAAGAGCTGATTTCACGGCGCGCATGCTAACGACCTATACCAGGCGATAGCCACCGGGAAAAGACCGCCCACTATGCGCCGGAAAAATTTGCCGCGCTAAAGTCTGAGTTCTTCAATCCGATTCAATAATCGAGCGAAGGTGTCCGTTCCGCCTGCCATAAGACGGAACGACGCAAAAGGCGGCACGCAGAGCGGTTCGTACCGGCATTTGCTTGCCTGCTCTTTGCACAGCTTTTGTTAACTCCGCCAATTCAGCAAGTTGCGTCGTTCGGCGGCGGCACTTTCTGAATAGTCATATTCTCCCCATCTACATCCTAAAGTTCTCATTTCATCGGTCGATACTTAGATCCAAAGGAGTACCGGCGACGCCTGGAAGCCGAACAGTGGAAGATGATGGCTTCCGGATTGCTACACAATGTCGTCTAGAGGAAAGCTTTGCTTGATGCGAGCGCAGCGGCGTTATGTCGACCAACTTCCGTCAGATTATTGACACCGTGGGGCGCACCACAGAGCGTAGAGCTCATGGAGCTTCATTTTTGAAAAAATCGTTGAATAAAATTTTCCTGCTGGCCCTGCTCGCAGTCGGCCTAGAATTTTGTTGTCCACCCGTCTCGCTTGCGGTGCAGGCCATCTTGATGGACGACGCAACCATCAAGTCTGGCTCTCCGACAAGCAAGTTCGGCGCGGCAACCACGGTCCTGGTCAGCTCAACCTCTACCGGGTTGCTCTACTTCGACCTCTCGTCTCTTCCGCCGGGAGTAACCTCAGACAACGTCAAAAGCGCCACTCTCACTCTCTTCGCCAGAGGCACGGTCAAGGCAGGCACCTTTAAGGTGCAGCGTGTGGCAGGCGCTTGGACTGAACCGAGCGTCACTTACGCCACCGCGCCCGTGTTCGGCGCGACCGAGGTGACGGGAATAGCCGTTGCCTCCGCGGATTCCGGGCAATTCATCAGCGTTGATCTCACGACGCTCGTGCAAGATTGGGTCGATGGCGATCCAAATCTCGGTATCGCTCTTGTCTATGAGAGTGGAACCCTCAGCTTACCATTTGATTCTAAAGAGAGCGGAAAAAATTATGCCCAACTAGACATTACTCTCGATCTTTCCCAATACGGCCTGGGACCTACAGGACCGACCGGACCCACGGGACCGACCGGACCAACTGGCGACACCGGTCCGACGGGACCGGCGGGGCCAACCGGACCGACGGGACCGACCGGCGACACCGGTCCGACCGGACCGACGGGACCGACCGGCGATACCGGCCCAACTGGTCCCACCGGCCCGACAGGTCCCACCGGACCTACGGGAATTATTTTCGAAGGCGCTTGGTCCGACGGCGTAAGCTATCAGTTGAACGACGTCGTCACCTACAACAGCGAGACCTGGATCGCTCTTTTCGATCACACGAGCAACGTCAACGATTTCCCCGGCGGTACCGACGACTGCGGCAGCGGATCGGAAGCCTGCTGGTCGAAGCTTGCCGCCGTCGGCGCTACTGGTCCCACCGGACCGACGGGCCCCACTGGAGATACCGGACCCACTGGACCTACAGGCGCGACGGGACCGACCGGTCCAACTGGAGACACTGGACCTACAGGACCCACGGGACCCACCGGACCGACGGGACCGACCGGCGACACCGGTCCGACGGGACCGACGGGTCCAACCGGCGACACCGGTCCGACGGGACCGACCGGACCCACCGGACCAACAGGAATAATTTTTGAAGGCGCCTGGTCCGACGGCGTAAGCTATCAGTTGAACGACGTCGTCACCTACAACAGCGAGACCTGGATCGCTCTTTTCGATCACACAAGCAACGTCAACGATTTCCCCGGCGGTACCGACGACTGCGGCAGCGGATCGGAAGCCTGCTGGTCGAAGCTTGCCGCCGTCGGCGCCACCGGACCTACCGGACCAACGGGCCCCACTGGAGATACCGGACCCACTGGACCTACAGGCACGACGGGACCGACCGGTCCAACTGGAGACACCGGACCTACAGGACCCACGGGACCCACCGGACCGACGGGACCAACCGGCGACACCGGA
>DASXUF010000118.1 GCA_036504975.1 Candidatus Binatia bacterium
TCCAGTTCCTGGAGGAGGTCGCGGCTGACGTCTTTGTCGCCCCGGCCGGACAGGATCATCAGGACCAGCGCATCGGGCGGGAAGCTCTTAGCGTCGTCGGCGATGTAGGCGAGCGCGTGGGCCGGCTCCAGGGCGGGCATGATGCCTTCCGTCTCGGACAGCAGCTGGAATGCGCGCAATGCCGCGTCGTCGTTTGCAGCGACGTAGCGCGCGCGGCCGGTCGTCTTGAGAAAAGCGTGCTCGGGACCCACCGCCGGATAGTCGAGGCCGGCCGAGATGCTATGGGTGTTCTGGATCTGCCCGTTCGCGTCCTGCAGCACGAATGAGCGCGTGCCGTGCAGCACACCGATAGTTCCCGCGCACAGCGATGCCGCGTGCTCGCCGGTTGCCAGGCCCAACCCGCCCGCCTCCACTCCGATCAGCTCGACCGCCGGATCATCAACAAACGGCATGAAGCCGCCAATGGCATTGCTCCCACCGCCCACGCACGCGACGACCGCTTTAGGGAGTTGAGAAAACATCTCCAGCGACTGCCGCCGAGCTTCCCAGCCGATCACGCACTGGAAGTCGCGCACCATTAGGGGATACGGATGTGGCCCCACCGCCGAGCCCAGCATGTAATGGGTGGTCTCCACGTTTGTCGCCCAGTCGCGAATCGTCTCGTTGATCGCGTCTTTCAGCGTGCAGGTCCCGCTATTGACGGCTCGCACCTCGGCGCCCAGTAGCTTCATCCGATACACGTTGAGCGACTGCCGCTCCATGTCTTCCGAGCCCATATACACGACGCATTCCAGTCCCAGGGCGGCGCAGACCGTCGCCGCCGCCACGCCGTGCTGGCCGGCGCCGGTCTCCGCGATGATCCTGCTCTTCCCCATCCTCTGCGCGAGCAGGATCTGCCCCAGGGTGTTGTTGATCTTGTGCGCGCCGGTGTGGCAGAGGTCTTCGCGCTTGAGATAGATCCGCGCGCCGCCCAGCTTTTTCGTCAAACCCGCGGCGAAATAAAGCGGCGTCTCCCTGCCGGCGTACTCGCGGAGGTGGCGATGGAACTCGCGGCGAAAAGCGGCGTCGCGCCGCGCGGCGCCGTAGGCCTTCTCCAGCTCGATCAGCGCCGGCATCAGCGTCTCCGACACGTAACGGCCGCCGAAGACGCCGAAGTGACCGCGCCGGTCAGGCGCTTTTTGCGGCGGCGATGAATGCCTTGAGTTTTTCATGATCTTTGATTCCGGGCCTGGCTTCGACGCCGGTGCAAACGTCCACTCCATAGGGACGAACGAGACGAATCGCTTCGGCCACGTTTCCCGCGTCCAGGCCGCCCGCAAGGATCAACCGATCCGGCCTGAGGCCTTCGAGCCAGCTCCAGGGAAACGGTGCGCCCGAGCCGCCGTAGCCCGGCGCCCAGGAGTCCACCAGATAATAGTCGGCCGGAAAGCCATCGATGGCGCCGAGCGATTCCCGATCCCGAACCCGAAACGCCTTGATGACTTTAAGCTCCCAGCCGCGGCAGTATGTCGCGCTCTCGTCGCCGTGAAATTGCAGGCCGGAAAAAGCCTGCTGGCCGATGACGTCGCGGATTTTTGCCGCCGGCTCGTTGACGAAGAGAGCCACCTTGCCGATTTCCGGCGGCACTTGAGCGAGAATCGCCCGCGCTTTCTCCGGCGCTATGTAGCGCGGGCTCGGCGGATAAAAATTGAAGCCGAGAAGATCCGCCCCCAGCTCCACCGCCCGGATCGCGTCGTCGATATTCGTGATGCCGCAGACTTTTATCTTTACCATCTCCGATCACGCGCCACGAACACGATCACGTCAGTAATTCCTTGAGCTTCGCTCCCGGATCCGGCGCGCGCATCAGCGCCTCGCCGATAAGAAATACGCGCGCCCCCAGCGCTTCGACCCTTTCGATCTGCTCGGCGCCGTGAAACCCGCTCTCGCACACCACGACAATGCCCGGCGGCACGAGCGGCAAAAGGCGCTCGGTCGTCTCCAGCTTCACCTCGAAAGTCTTGAGATCGCGGTTGTTGATCCCGACAAGCCGGGCGCCCGCTTCGAGGGCGCGCTCCAGCTCGCTTTCGGTGTGGACCTCCACCAACGCGTCGAGCGAAAGCGCGGCGGCCTGGGCGATCAGCTCTTTGAGCAAAGCCGGATCGAGCAGAGCGACGATCAAGAGCGCCGCGTCCGCGCCGAAGCTTCTCGCCTCCAGCAGTTGATATTCATCCAAAGTGAAGTCCTTCCGCAGCAGCGGGATGGAGACTCGGCTTCTTATCTGCTCCAGATAAGTCAGGCTGCCGCGAAAAAAACGCTCTTCGGTCAATACCGACAGAGCGCTCGCGCCGTTGGCGGCAAAGTCTCCGGCGATTTTGACCGGATCAAAATCCTGGCGGATCACGCCCTGCGACGGCGAGGCGCGCTTGATTTCGGCGACGATATGACGCCTGCGCTGCGAGCGTCCTGCTAGACTCGCGGCAAAGCCGCGCGTGGGCAGAGCGAACGGCGGCCGCTCCCGCAGCTCCGAGGACGGCGTCTTCACCCGCCTCGACTTGAGATCCTCCCGCACGTGGTCCGCTATGGTTTCGAGAAACATAAAATTGGGTAACTTTAAGAGAGATCCTTCACTGCGTTCAGGATGACAGCGGATTTCTGTCATTCTGAGCGGAGCGAAGAATCTCGCCTTCGCGCGTTGACTAACCGATCCGAAAATAACTATGCATTGGTTATCTCGATCAGACGGTCGAGTTTCGCCTGGGCCTTTCCGGAGTCGATCGATTCGGCGGCGAGGTGCATCCCTTTGGCGATCGAATCGACGGCGCCGCTCACGTACAGCGCCGCGGCGCTGTTGAGCAGCACGATGTCGCGTTTGGGCCCTTTCTCCCCGCGGAGTATTTCTTTGACAATGTCCGCGCAATCCCGCGGCGTCCCGCCATGGAGATCCTCCAGCCGGCAGCGCTTCAGTCCGAACTTGGCGGGCGTCAGGGTGTAATTGCGCACCCGCCGGTTGCGCAGCTCCGAGACTCGGGTCGGACCGCAGAGCGAGATTTCATCCATGCCTTCCATCCCGTGAACGACCATGGCCCGGACCGCGCCGAGGTTTTTGAGCACGTGAGCGATCGGCTCGGTGAGCTTGCCGTCGTAGATTCCGGTAAGCTGGTGCGTGGCGCCGGCCGGATTGGTGAGCGGACCGAGAATGTTGAAGATCGTCCGGATGCCGATCTCGCGTCGCGGCTGGACCGCGTACTTCATCGCCTCGTGGAGCAGCGGCGCGAAGAGAAAACCGACGCCGATCTGTTCCAGACACTCTTCCACCACCTCCTTGCTCGCGTCCACTTTCACGCCCAGCGCCATCAGACAATCCGCGCTTCCCGACTGGCTCGAGACCGAGCGGTTGCCGTGCTTCGCCACGATCAGTCCGGCGCCGGCGACGACAAGCGTGGCCGCCGTCGAGATATTAAAAGTCCCTTTCTTGTCTCCGCCCGTTCCGACGACGTCGAGCACCAGATCGGCTTTGACTTTGACGCGGCTCACTTTCTCGCGCATGACGCGCGCGGCGCCGGTGATCTCCGCGACGTTTTCGCCTTTCATGCGGAGCGCGGTGAGAAACGCCGCGATTTGCAGCGGAGTCGCCGCGCCGGTCATGATCTGGTTCATGACGGAAATCATCTCGTCCTCCGTGAGATCGATTCCGTCCACCGCCTTGGCGATGCCTTCTTTGATATCCATGATGCCCCCCTCTATGCCTGCTCCCTTCCATCCCACCGATTTCGGATCCTTCGACTTTGCTCAGGACAGGTTTTAGATTTTCGATTTTGGACGAAGTCTAAAATCGGCTCAGCCTGAGGCTGATCAGTCCTTTGGCCGAAAATCCGAAATCCAAAATGGAACTACCGGCCCACGACTATCCCTTTGAAGTTCTCTTTGGTTTGCAAGACCTCGAGCAATTCCTGGGCCTGGGCGCGCGCGGGGAAATGGCCGACGCGGACGCGATACCAATCGCGACCGTTTTGATTGGTCGTGACAATGTACGCATCGTAGCCCTTCTGTTTAAGCCTCTCAACCAGTTGTTGTTGGGACTTTTGATCGAGAGAGGCGTTGACCTGCACCGTCCATTCCTTCGGCGACGTCTCGGTCTTGCTCTTTTCTTCGGCGGGCTTGGGAGGCGCGCTTTTCTTCGTCTCCGCGGCCGCATTCTCTGCCGCGGATTTTTCCTTCGCCTTCTGCGCCGCCGGCGGCGGCTCCTTCGATGCGCTCGCCGTGGCGGTTTTCACTTCCTTTGCGCCCGGCTTGGCCTCTTGCGGCGCCTTCGGCTCGGGCTTGGTTTCCTTTACTGGTTTCGCGTCCGTCTTCGCCGTCTTTTCCGCGGTCGCCTTCGATTCCCTGGCCGGCTCGCTCCGCGCTTGCGAACCGGACGGCGTTTTGGCCAACGTATCGTAAAAGGTCAGCTCGTCTTTTCCCGAGCTTCCCTGTTTCGATCCCGGGGTAAGCGGCTGCAGCGGGATTTTGACCAGCGGCTCCTCTTGCTTCAGCAGCTTTCTCTCTTCGATTCCCTGACCGATCAACATGCCGAGAAGGAAGACCAATGCGCACGTCAGCGTAACCCCCGCGCCCAAGACGACGAGCTGGGTTTTGCTGACATAATAAAGACCATCGGTGCCTTTACGATTTTCCGCCATGGATTTCACCTCTTAATGAACGAGGGAAGCCGATCCTATTCCAACGAGCGCGCCGCCATCTTGAGCGGCGCCGCCACGCCCAAAAGGTTCAAGCCTCTGCCGATCACCTTCTGCACGTCGCGTAAGAAAAGAAGCCGGGCGCGGGTCAGGTCGGAATCCTCGGAAATCACCCGCGATCGATTGTAATACCGGTGGAAATCCCCCGCCACCTCCAGCAGATAAAACGCCAGACGGTGCGGCTCAAGCTCCTTGACGCTCTCTTCGACCGCTTCGGGAAACTGGACGACCTGCTTGATCAGATTCAGCTCCTCCGGCTGCGCCAAGCGTTCCAGCTTGACGTCGCGGACCGCCGAGTTATCGACGTCGATGCCCCCCTGACGCGCCTGCTCGAAGATGCTGGCGATGCGCGCGTGCGCGTATTGGACGTAGAAGACCGGGTTCTCGCTCGATTCTTTTTTCGCCAGCTCGAGATCGAAATCGAGGTGGCTGTCGGACTTGCGCAGCAAAAAAAAGAAGCGCGCCGCGTCCTTGCCAACTTCCTCCAGGACATCGCTCAGCGCGACGAATTCTCCCTGGCGCTTGCCCATCCGAACCGGCTCGCCGCCGCGCGTGAGCTGCACGAGCTGCACGAGAACGACTTGCAGGACTTCCGGATCGTAGCCCAACGCGCCGAGCGCCGCCTTGAGCCGGGCGATATAGCCGTGATGATCCGCGCCCCAGACGTTGACGAGCTTTTTAAAGCCGCGCTCCAGCTTGTTGCGGTGATACGCGATATCGCTCGCGAAGTACGTGAGCCCGCCGTCGCTCTTGATAAGCGGCCGGTCCTTGTCGTCGCCATATTCGGTGGACTTGAACCAGCGCGCGCCCTCGTGCTCGTAGAGCTTGCCCCGTTGGTTCAGCACCGCTATCGTCTTCTCCACCTCGCCGCGAGCCATGAGATCTTTTTCGCTCACAAAGGAATCGAAGCCGATGCCGAACTTGGAGAGATCGTCGCGAATTCTCGCGAGCAGATTCTCTCCGCCGAATTGACTGAAGAACTCGACCGTAGTGTCTTTCGGCTGCGAAAGAAACTTATCGCCCCACCGGCTCTTGACCTCCGCCGCCAGCTCGCGCACGTAATCGCCCGGGTAGCCGTCTTCGGGAAAGTCGATTTTTTCTCCGTAAAGCTCGCGATAGCGAACGTAGATCGACAACCCCAGCTTTTCCATCTGATTGCCGGCGTCGTTGACGTAGTATTCGCGCTCGACGGAGAACCCGGTCGCGGCAAAGAGCCGGGCCAGGACGTCGCCGATGACGGCGACACGACCATGCCCCACGTGAAGAGGACCCGTCGGATTGGCGCTGGCGAATTCCACCTGGACCTTTTCTCCCCGGCCCAGATTCGGTTCCATCTGTCGTTGCGCTTCGAATTCTCTCAGCCGGTCGTAGAAAAACTTGGGCGAGAAAGAAAAATTAATAAAGCCGGGGCCGGCGATTTCCGCGCGCGCGATGATACCGTCCCGGTCTTCGAGATTCTTCAAGATCTCCTCGGCGATCGCCCGCGGCGGCTTTTTCCTCTGCTTGGCCCAAACCATCGCCACGTTGCTCGCCAGATGGCCGAACTCCTTCTGTTTCGGCGGCTCAAGAAGCAAAGGGGGAAGATCTGTTATTTCCAGCTCTTCCCCCTTCGCGGTCTTCTCGATTGCCTGGTTCAACAAATCTCTAAGGTGACTTTTCATCTCTCGTTGGTTTCTTCCCTCGCTTTTCGCGGCATCGCCGCCGCCAGATGAGAAGAATTCTTTCCGCGCT
>DASXUF010000119.1 GCA_036504975.1 Candidatus Binatia bacterium
TCCCCCTCTTTCCCCCTTTGTCAAAGGGGGATGAAGGGGGATTCCTCGATTTCTTTGCGTTCTTGGCGTCTTGGCGCGAGCAAATCCCCGCCCTTTAACAGCTCTGGGCGACAGGTAAATTTGCGCAAACCGCGAAAACTATTAAGCATAGTATTACGAAGCACACGAAGTTTTACAATCTCAGAAGTCTTTTCGCGTTGCCGCTGTAGATCAACTCTTTCTGTGTTTGAGACAGCGCCGCCTCTTCCACTCCCGCCAGCGCGCGTTCGAGATAATCTCCTTCTTGTCCCCAGGGAAGATCGGTGCCGAATAAAATGCGCTCGGCGCCCACGGTATGGACCGCGCCGACGATGGCGCCGGAGTGTGAGGGGCCGGCGGTGTCGTAATAAAACGACTTGAGATATTCGGCCGGGCGCTTCAGCGCCGCGCCGTCGCGGTTGGCGCGGTCGATTCGCGCCATCAGCGTGTGAATCGGTCCGCCCATGTGGGAGACCATCAGTTTCAAATCTTTGAAGCGGTCGAGCATGCCGCTGCAAATCATCTTGCAGACGGAGACCGCGCTGTCCACCGGCCAGCCGATGTAGTGATCCAGACGGTAGTGCCGCCAAGCTTCGGGAAAGTCGTCGCGGTCGACGGGATGGATGAAAACCGGCAGTTTCAGGTCGTTTATTTTGGCGAATATTTCCTGGAATTCCATTCCATCCAAAGTGCGTCCGCCGACGTTCGACGGCACGGATACGCCGCGTAGATCGAGTCCGTTGACCGCGCGCTCCAGCTCGGCGATCGCTTCGTCCGGGCGATTCAAGGGAACGGTCGAGAAGGCTACAAACCGGTCGGGATTTTTTCGGCAGATGTTCGCCAGCCCGTCGTTGACGGCGCGCGCGCTGGCGGATGTCAGTTCCGGATTGGCGTAGAACTGTTTGCCGGAGGAGTAGGTCAGGAGCTGCTTGTCGATCTTTCCCCTGTCCATCGCTTCCAGCCGCGCTTTTTCATTCCACAGGCCTTGCTTGATAGCCTTGATGCCCGCGCTCGCGAGAACGTCGGCCGCTTCCGAAGGAATGGCGTGCGCGTGGCAGTCGATGATCACGTGGGCCAAGGAGCTTGCTCCCTTTACCTGTCGGAACGATACAGACCGTCGATGAAACCGCTGTCGTCGATCGCGCGCACGTAATGCGTGTCCCAAGTTTCCAACGGCGCCACGGAGTTCGCGTTGGGATCGTGCGCCACGTCGAGATCGTAAAGATTCCACACGGCCATCGGGTCGGGGTATGGCTTGGCCGAGAGCAGCCGGCTCCACTGCTCGTGCAGGTACTCGATTTCATCCTCCCCGTCGAGGCCGATCAATGGCGCGTATTCCCGCGCGAGAATCGCACAGCTCTTCTGTTTTTCGCTTTTAAAAAAATGGACCGCCTCGATCAGCGCCTTCAAGAACGCCAAGACCGCTTCCTCGTTGTCGCGGACGAAGTCCGTGCTGGCGCAGATCGTCGTGTTGTGAATCACCGGCAGCGAAGGGAGTTCGAGGGCGCCGAGGCCGCGCTTTTTCGCCTGGAGGTCGAACGGGATATCGACGTTGGCGGCGTCGACCTCGCCGCGGCGCACGCGCTCGATGCTGGAGGCGCCGACCGCGAGGCGCGAATCCGCGCCCTCGCCTTCCCGCGAGGAGAAAACGAACTCGACTTTGGCGACGTCCACGCCGGCGCGTTGCAAGGCATGGCGCAGGTTGCCGTAGACGCACGATGCGGGGCCGGTGAGGATTCTTTTTCCTTCGATCTGCCTGGGCTCGTGAATGTCCGGCCGCACGATGAGGCGGTCGTCCCAGTCGTTTTGCGTCTGCGCCAGGAAGACGAGCCGCTTGTCGCCGCGCGCGCGGTAGAGATAGGGCTCGTGGTGGAGGCCGCTGAGAAACTGGTATTCGCCCGAGAGGAGCAGCGCCGCGCGCTCGCGGATCGACCGGGTCTTTTTCCCGAGCTGCGGAACTTTCGCGATATCGACGTCGAGCTCGAAGCCGTGCTTCGCGGCGACGCCGGAGTCGCGAAACACGAAATGCAGCGGCATGTGGGAGATGGAGCTGCTGAGGAGCTTGATCTTCTCGCCGCGAGGCATGTCAATCCTTGGCCGGCGTGAAGCCGCCGCGGTAATCCGGATGAGCGCGGACCGCAGTGACGAAATTTTCCAGCATGGGGCGGCCGTGGATGAAACGGGAATCGACCTTCACCCGCTCCCGTCCCGGCGCGACTTTGACGACGAAGAAGGCCAGTTCCCGGGCGTCGAAAGCTTTTTTCACGATGCTTGCAAAGTCTTCCAGCGTCGTGATCGTCCCGGTTTTTTTGATGCCCGCGCCCTCGGCCATTTTTTCCAGATCGGCGGTTCGCGCGGTGGCGGTCGCTCCCATGTTGGCGTACGCCTGATTGTCGAAAACCAGCACGAGCAAGTTGGACGGATTCACGTCGGCCACGGTGACCAGAGTGCTCGTGTCGAGCAGCAAGCTGCCGTCGGAGTCGATGGCGATGACCTTACGGCGCGGAAAGGCGAGGCTCACTCCCAGAGCGAAGCCGAGGCAGGTGCCCAGGTTGAGGCTGTGAAAGTTCGCCCCGCCCGGCCGCAAGTGCGCCCATTCGCGCGCGTTGCCGCCGCGGCTCGTGATGGCGAGCATGTGCTCGTCCGTCCACGAGGCCAGAAGTTTCAAGCAGTCGAATCGTTTGACCATAGAACGTCTCCCGTCAAGAGCAGCACCAGCGGCGTGCCGAATCCCTGGCAGGCCGTGTGCCCGTCGACGATCCGCCGCTCCAGATCGCTTTTGTTCTCGATGATACGGTAGGGAATGCGCAGCGCGTTGAGCAGCGGCTCGCCGAGCTGCTGGAACATGAAGAGCTGCGCGCCCGATATGCCGCTCCGGTCGGCGATGTCGCCGCGATAAGACGCCAGAATCAAAACTGGTATGCCGTACAGCACGCCCATCTGCGCCAGCGACCAGGTGCCCACCATCAATCCGGCGATCCCCGTCACGAAGACGCAGCGCCTTCCTGATAGAGACGCGCCGGCACAGAGAGAAATCCCGTGCCCTTCGCCGACGACCGTGATGCTCGTGAAGTAAGGGTCTTGCCGTATCGCCTCGGTGAGCGGCGAGGTCGGCTCCTCGGGAAGCGTCACGACGAGATCGATCTTTTCTGTTTTGAGCGTCTTGATGATGATGTCGATTGCGTCTTGTTCCATCGGGTACTCCGCGAAACTATATATTCCCCTGCAAAATCTATTGTCAACGACCCTTCTAGTCTAGTTCAACCTTGATCGTCGGGCGCCGCCCGGTCGGTAAAAATTTATTGACAAGCTGAAAACTGTATAATACGTTGTCGACAGCATTGTAGACAATTAACGAACAAAGGCAAATGAAAAAAAACGGTCCGGCGGCGCGTCAAAAATTGAGCCTGGTGGAAAAGGTCGTGGAGCATCTCACGCGCGAGATCCTCTCGGACAGGCTGCGTCCGAACCAGCGCATCAGCGAGCCGGTGATTTCAAAACGGCTCGGGGTCAGCCGTTCGCCGGTGCGGGAGGCTCTGCGCATCCTCGAGCGCGACGGCCTCGTCAAGCAAAGCGACAACCGCGGCATGGTCGTCGCGGACGTGACGCCGGAAGAGGCCGATGAGCTCTATCTTATTCACGGCCATCTGATCGGCCTGGCGGTGCGGCTCGCCTGCCAGAGGATGAAGGGCGAGGCTCTGACCGGTATGCGCGACATGGTTCGAAAGCTGAGGCAGGCTGCGGACAAAGACGACCGTAGCGCGTTTCTCGACGCCAGGACGCAACTGGAGAGATTCGTCGGTGAGAGAAGTTTCTCGCCCCGGCTGGCGCACCTATTAGAGGTGATGGCCTATCCGAGCGCCCGTTATCGGGCGTTCCATGTGTCCGTGCCCGGATACATGGACGAAATAACCAGGTGCTACGAAGGAATCTACGAAGCATTTTCCAAGCGTGACGACACGGCAGCCGAGCAGTTAAGGCTCAAGATCATGGATCTGGGGCGCGAGCTTCTGCGGCGATATTTCATCGAGCCGTACGCGGGACTCAAAGGACAAGAGCGGAACGCGCGACTATGAGCCAGGCTGAAAAACCCATCCGAATCGCCATCGGCGACAATCTGTGGACGCGCGCGCTCGTCGACGGGAGCGTTCGCGTCGAGAAATTTCCGGTGGAATTTCACGCCAAGGTGACTCTTCCGGACCGGCTCCATGGCGTGCGCGAAGGTAAATGGGACGGCTCGGACGGCACCCTGACCGACTATTTACTGGAGAAAGATCAAGAAACGGGCGTCCCTAAAGTCGCTTTGCCGATTTTTATGCTCGGCGGTTTCCGCCATAGAACCCTATTGACGCGCCGCGACGGGATATCCGTTAAAGAACTGCGCGGCCGGAAAGTGCTGCTGCCGCGAGTCCTCACTCCCGGCGGCGTTTATGTGCGCGGATTTTTGGCCGACGAGTTCGGCATTCAGCGGGAAAATATCGACTGGCACACGATTCACGGGGCCGAAGAAGACGCCGAGTGGAAGTGGCTCAAGGGAAGATTGGGCAAGCCGGAAGGCTTCGAAGCGGTGGTCGCCGCCGCCGAAATGCTGGACCGCGGCGAGTTCGCCGCCCTGATTCATCCCGGCGGCCACGGCTTTTACTCCCTGTTCGGCGGCGACGGGATGATCGGCGGCACCTTGAAGCGCTTTCCGAATCTACACGAGCCGTTGGGCGACGCCAACGCGATCGCCGCCTGGTTCAAGAAAGCGCGCATCTATCCTGTCGTCCACGCGCTGCAGCTCAGGCGCGATTGTCTGGAAAAAAATCCCGGACTGGCCGGGGCACTCATCGATGCGTTCACGCGCGCCTGGACGGCGAGCGAGTCGCGCCTGGAGCCGAAGGAGCGAGCATTGATAGTTCGGGAACGGTCGCTGCTGGGATTCGATCCTTATCGCTATGAGCTGGGCGAGGTGCAGCGGCGGACGATCGAAAAGCTGATGGATTATCTCCAGGCCGACGGCCTGCTCGGCCGGCGCTTTACCGTAGTGGAACTTTTTCCGTTCTCGGGTAAATCATGACGGCAAAAACGGCGCCGCTTCTCTTCAACGCCCGGCGCCTGCTGGTGTATGTCGAGGATCTCGACCGGGCGATTGCTTATTACCGCGACGTGCTCGGCTTCAAGCCGCTCGGCGGCGTGGAGGGAACGAATTTCGAGTTCGCCACCTCCGGCCCGCCGCTGGTTCTGCACCGCGACGGCCAGGTCTCGGAAGCGCAGCGCGGCCGGGTCGGCTTCGTTCCGAGCTTTCAAGTCGCGGATGGAATTCACGAACTGATCGAGACCTACAGACGCCGCGGCGTGCGTATCGTCAACGATGTTCTCGAAGTCCCGCACGGCTGGATCGCGTTCGTCAGCGATCTCGAAGGCAATGTCTTGCAAATTTACCAGGCCAAAGGAGCGGCGAAGTAGATGGCGGGGCTGTGCATCCAGGTTCCCGAGTGCATTTGGTCCAAAGCTTTGTTCGACCGGACCGTCAAAGTCGACGGTTTCGAGGTCTCGTTCGAGAGCTCGCCTTTCGATCAGCGGACTTCGAGAAGGCTCCGCGGCGAAGTCGAAGAAAAATACGCCGGCGCCGAGCAAGTCCTCACGGATTACATCGTCCGCCTCGCGCGCGGCGTCGAGAAGGAATGGATCGCGCTTCCCATCTTCGTCACGCGCGGCATGGTGCACAGAAAATTCGTCATGCGCCGCGGGGCGGTGACGCCGAAAGATTTAAAGGGACGGACGATCGGCATGGGGCGAGTGTTGGGCGCGACCAGCGTCTACCTGCGCGGGCTTCTGGAAGACGAGTACGGCATCGGCCGCGGCGACGCGCGCTGGCTCGCCGCCGAGTCGATCACGAGCGACGGCGCGATGGGGCGGGAGTGGAAACATTTGCACGAGCGCGGCGGGATCAAGGCATCCGAAATGATCTCGAAACTCGGCGCGGGCGAGCTCGACGCGGTCATCTATCCCGGAGGAGCGGGCGGCCATTGGTTCAACTGGCTGGTCGAGAGCGGCGCGCGCCGGACTCCCGATCCTTACGGCGACCTGGAGCAGATGGTGGCGGCCCATTCCAATCTCTGTTTTCCCATCGGAGCGCCGGCGGCGCAGGTTCAGTGGTTTAAAAAAACGAAAATTTATCCCACGTACCACTGCCTCGCGATCAGAAAAAGTCTCGGCGAGCAGGGCCGCGGCCTGGGCGCCGCTCTGGTTCAGGCGTTCGATCGCGCCGCGAAAGCAGCGCCGCGCTATATGAATCCGGATGAGCGCAAGCTCTACGAGCGCGAACAAGAACTTTTGAATGTCGATCCCAACGCCTGCGGCCTCAACGACCTCAACAGTAGAACGGTTGATAAATGCATCGATATTCTTGAAGCGGACGGTTTGCTGCCGCGCCGCGTGACGACGCGGAAGATATTTCCAATATAGACAGCGTGACGATCAAGGGGAGGGAGAATCTATGAAGGTTTGGCTTTTCATGCGCGTGGGCTATCCCAAGCGCATCGCCGGTTCCTATCTGCTTGCGGGCAAGGACTACGACCGGCTTCTGGGCAAGGAGATTTACGACGAGGTGGTCGAGTTTCTGCGCGGCGTCGAGGACTACGGCTTCGACGGTATTTTTTTCCCGGAGCATCACAGCCGCGCGGCCAACGGCCTTTCGCCTTCGCCGAATATCTTCGTCGCCATGACGGCGGTTTTGACCAAAAAGATGAAGATCGGCCTCATGGGAAATTGTTTGCCGCTGCACCACCCGGTGCGCCTCGGCGAGGAGCTGGCGTTGCTCGACAACCTGACCAACGGCAGGCTCGTCATCGGCATGACGCGCGGTGGAGATTTCTGGGCGTTCCAGATTCCTTCCGCCGAATCGCGCGAGCGCTTCGAGGAAGGATGGGACATCATCCAGAGAGGCTGGCAGGCCGAGGAGCCGTTCGAACACCACGGCAAGTACTGGAACCTCGACTACGTCGCGTTTCTGCCGCGGCCCTTGCAGCAGCCGATTCCCGAAACCTGGATACCGTCGATCAGCGCGGAGAGCATCGAATGGGCGGCGAAAAACCGCATTTGCCTCGCGGCTTCGTGGTCGCCGACGAATCAAATCCGGGAGAGCTTCGAGTACTATCGCAAGTACGCGAAGGATAACTGCGGCTGGACGCCCGGACCGGAGCATTGCATCGTGTCGCGCGACGTTTACGTCGGCACGACCAACGCCAAGGCGCGCGAGGAGGCGGAGAAAGATCTTCTGGTCGGACCGGCCGAAGAATTCGGCGGCGCGCCGGCGAAATACAGCCGCAACGTGGCCGATAAATATTTTTCCGAGCGCGCCACGGAATACAAGAAAACCGAGCACGTCGGCGTGATGGAAATCAAAAACTGGCCGTACGAAAAATTGCAGGAAGAGGGAATTGCGCTCGTCGGCGATCCCGACTACGTGACGGAGCAGATTCTTTATCAGTGCAGGACGCTCGGCACCGACAAAATCATGATGCGGCCGGTTTTCGGCCGGCTGCGGCTCAGTCAGGTGAAGAAGAGTCTGGAGCTTATGTCGAGAGAAGTGCTGCCCAACCTGAAAAAGAAGTCGATCGAGTTTGCGACTCAGCCTTCGTCGTCGGCAGTCGTTGGAGGAGCCGCGAAGTGAAAGCACGCGAGTCCTCGCGGCGCGAAGACTCGCGCCGTGAAAGCCTCGCCTCCGGCGAAACGACTATGTTTCTGACCGGGGCGGCCGGCACCTGCTCTCCAAGCCCGCGCGATGGGTCAGTGCTTATTCCAACCGGAAGTGTCGGACGCGCGGGCTTTCCGAACAGGCACCGGCCGCCCCGGTCAGCACGAACCTCGCGCACAGAAGGTAATTATTATGAGTAAGACCGCGCCGGTTGTAAAAGCCACCGTCGACCCGACCGCCTTTTACGAAGAGGTGAAGAAGATGCACTTGCGGCCGCTGTGGCTGCAACAGGCCCACGGGCCGCACAAGCTTGCCGTGCCGCACCTGTGGAAATGGCCCGAGGTGCGCGCGCAGATGATGCACGCCGCCGAAGTCGTGAGCACGGAGAATGTCGAGCGGCGTGTGCTCGGCCTGATGAACCCGGGCCTGGAAAACAGCGGCCGCTTCGCGACGACGCCGAATCTGGTCGCGGCGATACAAATGATCCTGCCGGGCGAGACCGCGCTCGCGCACCATCATACGCCGGCGGCGCTCCGCATCATCATCGAAGGCGAAAGCTCCTACACCTGCACCGACGGCGAGCGCCTCTGGATGGAGCCGGGCGATCTCATTCTCACGCCCGCATGGAGCTATCACGATCACAAGAACGAAGGGAAGGGTCCGATGATCTGGCTCGACGGCCTCGACGTGCCGCTCGTCCAGGCGATGGACACTTTTTTCTTCGAGCTCTATCCGGGGAAAAGAACCCAGCCGGTCACGCAGGCCGACGAGGCGTCGATGAGCCGATTCGCCGCGCCCGGCATGCGGCCGGCGGCTTTCACCTGGCAAAAAAATTACTCGCCGCTGACGAAGTACCCGTGGAAGAAGATGGTCCAGGCGCTCGACGCGATGAAGGAGGCGGACGCGAGTCCGCACGACGATCTCCGCCTCGAGTATTTCAACCCGCACACCGGCGGGCCGGTGATGCCGACGATCGGCTGCTTCGCGCAGAAGCTCAGCGCCGGCGCGCACACCAAGCAACATCGTCACAGTTCGTCAGCGATCTATTATGTCTTTCGCGGCGCCGGCTATTCCGTTATCGAAGGCAAACGATTCGACTGGTCAGAGCGCGACATCTTCGTCGTTCCCGGCTGGCACTGGCACGAGCATGTGAACCTTTCCGTCCGCGAGCAGGCCATGCTTATCTCTTACACCGACGAACCGCTTTTAAAGACCCTCGGCATCCACCGCGAAGAATCTACGAACACGCCTGACGAGGAAAAAAGATGAGTCAAAAAAAGATTTTTCGGCAGACTCTATGGGCCGCTCTTTGTATTCTCGCACTCGCGATCGCTGCCAACGCGCAATTGACGCCGCTGAATTTTGTCTATACCGGCTCGGGCTCGCAGAGCGACGCGCTCAAGTTCGCCTACGAAGCGGGGTTCTTTAAAAAGCACGGTCTCAACATGACGATGCTCTACGTCACGAGCGGCGTGATCACGTCGCAGACGATGGCGTCGGGCAGCGCCCACGCGGCGACGACGACGGCGACGGACGCTCTACGGGCGATTGCCGCCGGCGCGCCGATGAAGATCATCATGGTCAACATCGATCAGTTCCAGCATCTTTTCGTCGCCCGGCCGGGAATCAACGGCCCCAAGGACATGAAGGGCAAGAAGATCGCGGTGAGCCGCTATGGCGCGTTTTCCGATATTCAGACCCGTTTCGTCGTGCGCCAGTGGGGCATGGATCCGGATAAGGATGTCCAGGTTTTGCAGATCGGCAACTCCGCGGCCAGGGCCGCGGCGCTGGCGAGCGGCGGCGTCGACGGCGCGATCGTCACGCCGGCTTTCGTGCCGTTCGCCAAGCAGGCCGGCTTGCAGGTGATCTTCGATCTCTCGACGATCAAGACGAAATTCGCGAGCCAGATCATGGTCGCGCACGACAGTTTGGTGAAAGAGCGTCCCGCGGTTTTGAAGAACGTCGTCAAGGGATTTCTCGACGCCATCCGGCAATTCAAGTCGAACCCGGCGATCGCGAAGCCTTACCTGAGAAAATACTACAAAGTTTCCGAAGCCGACATCGAGAGCATTTACGCCGAGACCAACCGGTTCCTCCGTTCCGACCCGACGCCCGACCTAGAAGGGCTGCAAAACGCCTGGGAGAGCATCCCGGAGCACAAAGGAAAAAGCGTCGATCTCAAAAAATTCATTGACCCTCGGTTTGTCGCCGAAGCTATCGGCGAAATGAAATGAAGGTGTCGCGATGTTGAAGAAGTTCCAAGTTAGAACTCTCGTTTTCAGTATCTTCATCACGCTCGGTGCCTCCGCTGCGAGCGCCGCCGAGCGTCCGCTGCGCGTGGCATACCCTGCGCCCGCCGGCGCCTTTCTGCCGCTGTGGACGGCGCAAGACGCCGGCATCTTCAAAAAGCACGGCTTGCCCGTGGAGCTCATCGCCGTCGGCTCGTCGACGCGGGGGGTGGCGGCGATGGTGTCCGGAGATATCGATGTCTTGGCCGGAGGCGGTTCGAGCGGGATCACGGCCCAGTTGCAGGGATACACGGACATGGCGCTGTTCGGCAACGTCATTCAGACTTTCCTGTTTTCCGTCATGACGCAGCCTTCGATCACCAACGTATCGCAGCTCCGCGGCAAGAAAATGGGCGTGACCCGCTTCGGCGGCACGCTTGATTTCGCCGCGCGTTATTATCTCAAGCGCAACGGCCTGGACCCCGGCAAGGATGTCTCGTTCGTCCAGATCGGCGCAATGCCGGACATCGCGGTCGCGGTGGCGACCGGCGCGATCGAATCGGGGGTGATCGGAGTCCCGCAGAATCTCCAGGCCAAGAAACTGGGCCTGCGCGAGCTGGCCGATCTTTCCGACAGCGGGGCGCGATACGCGCTGGCCGCTTTCCTGGCGAAGCGGAGCTTTCTTTCCGAAAAGCACGAGTTGATGGTGCGTTTCATGAAAACGCTCGTCGAGTCGATTCATTATCTGAAAACCCGCCCCAAGGAAGGCATGGAAATTTTGAAACGTTACACGCGGGTAGACGCTCCGGAGGTTCTCAAGCCGGCCTACGACATCCACATCAAGCTCTTCCCCAGAGTTCCGGAGATTTTTCCCGAAGACCTGAAATTGGTGTTGGAAGAAGTTGCCTTGACCAATCCCAAAGCCGCAGGCGCGAATCCGGCGAGTTTCATCGACGACCGCGCAGCCAAAGAAGTGGTCAAGTCGGGGTTCGCGGAACAGCTATACAAGTAAGAGATCACGATGCCTCGAAGTGGAAAATCCGCGTTCATGGTTCGACAAAGCTCACCACGAACGGGGTTGTGCCGGTTGAATCGCAGCTCCTCGACCGTTCGCCCTGAGCTTTTTCGAAGGGCGGACATCCGGCGTTTTCGCTTAGTGGTTTGGCTCGCCTGCGCGCTGATGGTTTTGTCCTGGAGCGCCTCCGTCTCCGCGGCGGAGACGACCCGCGTCGCGTACCCATCGGCGGCGGTCAACTTCGTTCCGCTTTGGGTTGCCAAGGAGGCAGGTTTTCTAAAAAAAGAAAATCTTCCAATCGAGCTCGTGTCGATCCGCTCCTCGCCGATCGCGATGACAGCGCTTTTGTCCGGCGAGCTCGACATGGTGGTCGGCGGAGCCAATCCGGCGATTGCGATGCAGTTGCAGGGATACAAGGACATCACGCTTTTCGGCGGGCTCATCAATACGTTTCTCTTTTCGATTTGCGCCCAGCCGGCGATCGGAGACGTTTCCCAGTTGAAGGGCAAGCGGCTGGGCGTGACGCGCTTCGGCGGCTCCAACGATTTCGCCGGTCGATATTATCTGCGCCAGCGCGGTCTCGATCCCAACAAAGACGTGACCTTGATTCAGGTCGGCTCGCAGGAGGACATCCTCCGCGCGCTGCTGTCGAAGAACCTCGATGCCGCCGTGTTGGGTTATCCGGCCGTCTTCATCGCGAAGAAGAACGGGCTGCGCGAGCTGGCGGACTTGACGCGCAGCGGACTTCGCTATCAGTTGAACGGTTTCGTCGCGAAGAAAAGCTTTCTCGCGGAACAGCACTCGCTCGTGACGCGCTTCTTCAAAGTGCTGGCCGAGTCGATCCATTTTCTCAAGACCCGGCCGAAGGAAGGGATGGAGATCATGCGGCGCTACGCGCGCATCGACGATCCGGAGATTCTCAAGGCGGCGTACGATCTTCACGTCGGCTTGTTTCCCAGGATGCCGGAGCTGCATCCGGAGGATCTCAAGCTGGTCATCGAAGAGATTGCGTTAACGAATCCCAAGGCGAAGGGCGCCGATCCGGCGGCGTTCATGGACGATCGGGTGGTGCGGGAGCTGGCGAAGTCGGGGTATGTCGAGCAATTGTATAAATGATAATTCGAGCGCGTCGCCGCCCTCAGGGCAAGCCTTTCCGGGCGACGGCGATAGTTTTCTGCCTTGAGGGCGCCTTCAAACGGCACAGAGGCTGGAAGCGGCAGGGTTCGGCCGTATTGTGAAAGGAGCAGGACATGGCCTTCGATTCACTACGTGAATTTTTGAGTTCACTGGAAAATTTGGACGAGCTGAAGCGCATCAAGGCCGAGGTCGATCCGGTGCACGAGCTGGGTGCGATCGCCTATCATTCGCTGCTTAGAAAAGGTCCGGCGCTGCTCTTTGAAAACATCAAAGGCCACCGCACGCCGCTCGTGACGAACGTGCTCTCGACGGATAAGAAAATGGCGGTCGCCTTCGGCATCGAAGGCGACCCCTCGACTCGGGCCGGGGCGCCCTCGCTCGGGACTTCGCCGGAGTGTCGAGGGGT
The DNA here is from genome assembly GCA_036504975.1 of Candidatus Binatia bacterium. Taxonomy (NCBI): domain Bacteria; phylum Candidatus Binatota; class Binatia (SeqCode); species Binatia bacterium. Next base: position 12,486 of record DASXUF010000119.1, read on the forward strand.
CGTCCTGAGCGAGCGAAGCGAGTCGAAGGAGACGGGCGTCTCGAATTTGGACGAAAAGCTTCGCATGAAATCGATGTTCGAAAAATTTCTCTCAGGCTTCAAGAATCCGACCCAGCCGGTCGAGGTCAAGGGTGGCCCGTGCAAGGAAGAGATCCAAAAAGGCGACGCCGTCGATCTTTACAAATTTCCCACGCCGGTCTGGCACGAAAAGGACGTGGGGCCTTACCTCGGCACCTTTCACGGCTGCATCACCAAAGACCGCGCGACGGGCGATCAGAATATGGGCATGTATCGCCTGGTGATCCAGGACAAGAATACACTCTACATGTCCATGCACCGCGACGGGTTGGCGCACTACCGCCAGTACGAAGCGCACAACGAGCCGATGCCGATGGCGGTGGCGATCGGCATGGAGCCGCTGCTCTCGATCGCGTCGATGAACCCGATCAGCTCCGGGCTGGCGCGCCACGCCGAGCTGGCCTTCGTCGGCGGGCTGAGGGGAAAGGGCGTCGAGGTGACGAAGTGCGAGACGCTGGAACTGCTCGTGCCCGCGCAGTCGGAGATCATCCTCGAAGGCGAGGTGTTGCCGAAGACGCGCGTGACCGAAGGGCCGCACGGCGAATCGCACGGCTTCTACGGCGACGAAAAGCACGGCCTCGTTTTCAAAATCAAATGCGTCACGCACCGGAAGAATCCGATCCACCAGGGCCTCATCTGCAACTATATGGAAGACGGCGGCAAGCGCATTACGCGCTCGGCGGTCCTGTGGGGCAAGTTGAAAAGTCTCGGCACGCCGGGCGTCGTCGACGTGCGCTTCCCGGACCCGGGCTGCGGGCGCGAGATCTGCGTCGTCGCTGCCGACATCACGGAGCCCGGGCAGGTGATGCAGATCGTCGAGACGGTCTGGGGCGTCAACGCCATGGGCCCGAACTGGCTGATCGTCGTCGACGCCGACGCCGACCTCGACGACTGGAACAATATATGGTGGCGGATTTATTCCAGGAGCGAGCCGCACCGCGACGTATGGATCACGCCGCCGCGCCAGCACGGCGGCCACCAGCCGCTGGTGAAGCACGGCTTCACGTCGCGCATCGCGATCGACGCGACTTCGAAGTTCAAAGGCGTGGAGTTTCCCGAAGTGAACGACGTGAGCAAAGAGCTGACGCAGAAAGTGCTGCGGCGGTGGTCGGAGTTGGGATTGGAGTAGATCAAAAAGTATGGCTTTGTCGCATGTTCAAGCCGCCACCCGTTCTCCGAGCCCGCGCGATGGGGCGCTGCTTATTCCAACCGGCAGTGTCGGACGCGCGGGCTCTCCGAGCAGGCCACGGTCGCCACTGCGAGCCCGAGGGCGCGAGTCTTCGGCCGCGGCCGATGGGGTAGTGCCATGAGCCGAACCATTCTAGTCGGACGTCCGCGGCCTCTCCCTCGCGCCCCTCGCCCTCGCTTTCGGAGGGATGAGATGGCACTAGGCGAATGCGGCGAAGTGAAGCATAAATGCAGGAGTTGGAAAGTTGAAGGCATCCAAGGTCATCGGTAAATCCTTTCCCCGCGTCGAGGGGGCGGCGAAAGTCGGCGGCGGACTCTGCTACGCGGCGGACATTCTTCGGCCTGGATCTCTCTGGGGCAAGGTGTTGCGCAGCCCGCTGCCGCACGCGCGCATCCTTATTATAGACACGAGCCGTGCGCTGAGCCTCCCCGGCGTCAAGGCGGTCGTCACCGCCGCGGACATGAAGACGACGCTCGTCGGCGCGACCTTGAGAGACATGCCGGTGATGGCGCGCGACCGCGTGCGCTTCGTCGGCGAGGAGATCGCGGCGGTGGCGGCGGTCGACGCCGATACGGCCGAAGAGGCGGTGCAATTGATCGACGTCGAGTACGAAGAACTGCCCGCGGTGTTCGATCCGCTCGAGGCGATGAAGCCCGAGGCGCCCATCCTGCATCCCGATTACCCGACGTATAAGGGGCCGAAGACCATGGCGCTGGAGCTGAAGAACGTCCAGACGCTGGTGCGCGGCAGAAAAGGGGACATCGAGAAAGGCTTTGCCGAGTCGGATTATGTCTTCGAGAAAAGTTATCGCACGCAGCTCGTGCACCAGGGCTACCTCGAACCTTACGCCTGCACGGTCGAAGTCGATGGAGAAGGGCGTGTCGCCATTTGGGTCGCGAACCAAGCGTTCTTCAAATTGCGGCGCGTGCTGTCGGAATATTTGGAGCTTCCGCCGGAGGACATCACGATTTACCCCAGCAACATGGGCGGCTCGTTCGGCGCCAAGGATTTTCTTTTCTTGAATCCGGCGGCTTACTACCTCTCGAAAAAAACCGGCCGGCCGGTGCGCTTCGTGAAAAACTACAGCGAGGAGCTGGGAGCCACGACGCCGCGCCACTCGGCCGTGGTTTCTCTCCGCGTCGGCGTCAAGAATGACGGCCGGCTGTGGGCGTGGGAGGGGAAGACCTTCTACAACGGCGGCGCCTACGGCGCTTTCAAGCCCAATCCCGAAGGCTCGATGAGCGGCGCGTATATGGTCGCCGGCTCTTACAACATTCCCAACACGCGCCTCGAAGGTTATTGCGTTTACACTAATCAAGTCCCGTGCGGCTACTTCCGCGCGCCCGGAGAAACCCAGACTCTGTTCGCCGTCGAAAGCCATATGGATTTGATGGCGCAGTCGCTGGGAATGGACCCGATCGATTTTCGCCGCAAGAACGCGCTGAAAGAAGGCGATACGCGCGCGACCGGAGAGGCGCTGGAAGATCCGCACTGCCTCGAAGTGATCGATCGCGTGGCGAAGGTTTCCGGCTGGCGCAAAAAGCGATCCAAATTCGCGGCGGAAACCAAACTCGTCGGCCGCGGCATGGCGCTCGGCGACCGCCACGTGGGCCACGGCGAGTCGAGCTTCGAATTGCTTCTGGAGCGCGAGGGAACGCTCCGGCTCTTGAGCGGCGTCGGCGATCAGGGCGTCGGCGCCTATACGATGCATCGCCAGGTCGCGGCCGAGCTGCTCGGCGTCGATCCGGATGCGATCGCCATCGAAGTCAGGGACACCTCCAACGCGCCTTACGACCAGGGAATCAAAGGCGCGCGCGGAACCCACGTCGAAGGCCAGGCGGTCGCGCGCGCAACGAATTCCCTGATCGACAATCTGCGCGCTCTCGCGGCTTCTCACTGGGGCGCGCCGGCGGAAAAGATTTCCTGGGCCGGCGGCGCGGCGGTCGTGAAGGACAACGGGAAAAAGAAACGGCTGGGCTTGAAAGAATTGGCCGGTCTTTCGAAGCTTCCGCTCAAGGGGTTCGGCGAGTTCAAAGGACACAAGCCGCACGTCTATTCTTTTCAGGCGATCGTCGTCGACATCGAGGTGGACCGCGAAACCGGCGCGGTGGACTTGAAGCAACTTTATTTCGTCTACGACGTGGGCACGATCATCAACCCGCTGATTCATCAAGGACAGATCGACGGCGGCGTCGTTCAAGGCCTGGGCTACGCCCTGACCGAAGAGTTAAAGGTCGATGACGGCCGCGTGACGACGGTGACGCTCGGCGACTACAAGCTTCCCAACATCGCCGACAACGTGCCGCTCACGACCTCGCTCGTTCAAGCGAAGGTCGGTCCCGGCCCGTTCGGCGCGAAGGCGGTGGCGGAGGCGGGTGTCAGCATCGTCGCGCCGGCGGTGGCGAACGCGGTCTACAACGCGACCGGCGTGCGGATCACGGAGCTTCCAATCACCGCGGAAAAAATTCTCGACGGTTTAAGAGGTCATGCGAAAGTTTGAGAGAGTTGGTGCCGGAGTTTTGGCTGCGCGATTATGAAACGCAGCTCAGGGGGCTTTATGAACTGCTTGCGCATTGCGGCGTCGTTTTTGAGCGTCGTTCTTTCCGCCGGATTGTTGGAGGCGGCGGAATCCCCGAGATACGGGGGGCGTCTGGTTTTCGGCCTGACTCGCGACATCAGCGGCTTGAATCCTTTTGTTCGCACCCGCTCGACCAACAAATACGTGCGGCAGATCGCCTATGAAACGCTTCTCGACTACGACGCGAAGGGCCAGCTTGTCCCGGCCCTCGCCGACTCCTGGACGATCTCTCCCGACAGCAAGGTTTACACGATCAGGCTCAGGCGGGGGGTCAAATTCCACAACGGCGAGGATCTCACCGCGGAAGACGTGAAGTGGAGCGCCGACTACGCCAAGGATCCCAAGAACGCGGCGACCGGCGTCAACTTCCTGGAGAGAGTGCAGACGGTGAGCGTCAAGGACAAGTTCACCGTGGAGTTTCTCCTGAGGGAGCCGCAGGCGATCTTTCTTAACCTGTTGGCGTCGATGGAGGCTTCCTTCCCCGTTCTCCCCAAGGGGTCGGTGCCGGCGGCTCAGAGCAATCTGCCCGGTCCCCCTCCCGGGACCGGACCTTTTGAATTCAAAGAATACAAAACCGCAAGAGAAATAGTTTTTGTGCGCAACAAGAACTACTGGCAGAAAGGCGTTCCCTACCTGGACGAGCTGGTGCTCAAACCGGTGGAGGACGAGCAGGTTCGTTTTGCCTCGCTGCGCGCCGGCGACCTCGATATGATCGAGAGGACTCCCTACGCCTTTGTGAAGAAAATATTGAACCGAGAATTCCCGGAGATCAGGTTTACGGAAGCCAAATATGCCGGCTTTCGCCGCCTGATATTCAACGTTGTGAATCCTCCCTTTAACGATCTCAAGCTGCGCCTGGCCGTGCTTTACGCGCTGGACAAAAAAAATTATCTCGAAGGGGCCTTCTGGGGTCTTGGGGAACCGGCGAACCACGCGATTCCGACGGAGAACCCCTGGTACGTGAAGCTGCCGGAGGCCAAGCGGGATTTGGCGAAGGTCAAGACTCTTCTCAAGGAAGCAAAAGTCGGCGCCGACTTTGAAGTGGAAATTTTGGGACGCATCGGCGAAGAGTCGGAGACCCAAATCCTTCGCGAGCAACTGACCAGCGCGGGGATCAAAACCAGGGTTGCGCTTCTGGAGAGCGCGGCGCGCGAGAAGCGGACCCGCGCGGGTGATTTTATGGCGGTGCTAAGCGGGATGGACGTGCCCAACGATCCGGGGGACGATTATTCGGTGGAGTATGGCTGTAATCCCGAGGAAGTGGCGGCCAAACGACGCGGCCAGAACCAGGCGGGGTATTGCAATAAAGACTTTGACCGGCTGATGGCGGAGGCTTCGAAGATCCAGGATGCGAAAAAGCGTTACGAGCTTTACGCCAAAGCGCTCGGGATTCTCCATCAAGAAATTCCGGCCATCTCGCTCGCCTTCGTGCCGCGCTATTTCACCTATCGACAGAAGGTGCGGGGCTTCAATAGCGACGGAGGCGATCGCTTCAACACGGTCGCTGCCGGTTTTTCCCGGGTTTGGATAGAGCCTTGAGTCTATTGAAGGACGTACCGTTCACCCTTCGACGATGCTCAGGGCGAACGGAGCAGGAGTTGCCTTGTTGAAGATTTTCCGTTCGTGCTGAGCCTGTCGAAGCACGAGAAGCTCTTATAGCAGCTTTCTAGGAGGCTGCTGAACAAGGAGGGATCAAGATGCCCAAGCCGCCCGACGAATTCGTCGCAGAGCTTTTACGCGCGAGGCGACCGCGTCGCGAGGAACGGCCGACGCGAGCGCTGATCGTCCAGGGAAAGCTCGGCAAAGATCAAGTCAAGCTGTGGGTCAAGCAGATCCATTATTATCGCGTCAACGTGCCGCGCAAGGAGCTCTACATTTTGGCCAATTGCCCGATCAGAGAGATTCGAATGGAGCGCGTGAAGAAGTATCTCGAAGAGGAGGACGATCGCGTGATGGGCGGGAAAGTCGGGCCGCACGCCGAGCTGTGGGCGCAACTGGGCGAAGGCTTGGGAATCAGCCGCGCGGAGATGGAAGACTTCCGCGATCTCTCTCCGGAGTACCGGCTTCTGGTCGATTCCTGGGTGAATTACGCGCGCGACCATAGCTGGCTCGAAGGCTCGGCGATGAGCTTCGATGAAGACGGCGGCACGGGCCCCTCGGGCGAGGGCATGAACATGGCGCGGGCCCTGTCCAAATTCTACGGTGTCCCAGATTCGGCATTGGGTCATTTCACGCTCCATTCCGAGCTCGACATCGAGCACGGCGCGTCGACCCACGACCTGATCCGAAAATACGCCGTGACGGATGAGCAGCAGGAGGGCGTGCGCGCCGCGGTCCGCTTCAAAAGAGCCTTCCACACGATGGAAGACCTCTGCATGCGCATCGCTTGCCGGATCGATCCGCAGCTATACGCCGAGCTGGATGCTACGGCGAGAACTTAAAGCCTTCGTGGCCTTCGTTAATAATATGGGTTTGATCGCGCCAAGATGCCAAGAACGCAAAGAAATCGAGAAATCCCCCTTTCATCCCCCTTTGACAAAGGGGGAAAGAGGGGGATTTGAAGAACCTTGGCGTCCTTTGCGCCTTTGCGCGAGTCACTCCGATTTGGTTGCGGCGTAGCCGCGCTGGCCTCTTCGTGGTGATTAAATTTTTGACCACGAAGGACACGAAGCACACGAAGGAAGAGACGCAAAGCAAGAGGATCTCGGGAGCTTCAGCATGCCGTTCCAAAACCTGAGAGATTATCTCGAAAAAGTCGAAGAGTACGGCGATCTTCTGAAGATCGACGGAGCGGACCGCGACGAGGAGATCGGCGCTCTGGCGGAAATCGTCGCCGGCACGGCCAAGCACCCGATGGTGCTGTTCGACAACATCAAAGGATTCCCCGCCGGCTACCGCGTCTCGGCCAGCACGATGGGCGGCGTCGGCAGAATGGCGCTCGGACTCGGATTGGATCCGGCGCTCGGCAACGTCGATCTGGTCAAGGCGTGGAAAGAGAAGCTCAAGACGTTCAAGCGGGTCGAGCCGCGCGAAGTCGCCGATGGTCCGGTCAGGGAAAATGTTTTCTCCGGCGAAAAAATAGATCTCCTCAAGTTCCCCGCGCCGAAATGGCACGAGAAGGACGGCGGCTACTACATCGGCACCGGCTGCTGCGTGATCACGCGGGATCCGGACGACGGCTGGGTCAACATGGGCGTCTATCGCGTCGAGGTGCACGATAAAAAAACTCTCGGAATCTTTATCAACCACATCCAGCACGGGCGGCTCATCGTCGAGAAATATTGGGCGCGCGGCAAGAGCTGTCCGGTGGTTGTCTCTTTCGGACAAGACCCGGCGCTATACCTGGCCGCGGCGCAGCGCGAGCCCTGGGGCGTCGGCGAACTCGGCGTTGCCGGATGGCTTCGCGGCGAGCCGGTTGAAGTTCTGAAGGGCGAGAAAACGGGGCTGCCGATTCCGGCGCACGCGGAGATCGTCGTCGAAGGAGAAATCCTTCCGATCGAAAAAGAAGCCCGCCCCGAAGGACCCTTCGGCGAGCGCACCGGCTATTACGCGACGGGCACCAGAAATGAACCTGTCGTTCGTGCGTTAACGCTCATGCACCGAAACGATCCGATCATCCAGGGCGATCCGCCGTTGAAGCCGGTGCCCGGGATGGATCATTTCGGCATCCCGCTGCCCGCGGCGGGCGTGTGGTCGGTGTTGGAAGCGGCCGGCATCCAGGACGTGCGCGGCGTCTGGCTCCACGGCCCGTTCGCGACGGTGATCTCGCTAAAGCAGCGCTACGAAGGCCACGCGCGCCAGGCGGCGGCGATCGCGCTCGGCGCGCGCGCCACGGTTCACTTAGGAAGATTCGTCATTCTCGTCGATGACGACATCGATCCGTCGGATCTCGGCGACGTCTTCTGGGCGATCACGACGCGCTGCGATCCGGCGGAGCAGACGGAAGTCCTGAAAGGATTCCCGACGAGCGGCATCAATCCGCGCGTCGCGCCGACGGACCGCGAAGAGGGCCACTTCGTCTCTTCCAAGATGGTCATCGACGCGTGCCGGCCTTTTCGTTGGATCAAGGATTTTCCGGCAACCAATGTGATGAGCGCGGAGCTGAAAAAGAAAGTGGCGGAGAAGTGGAAGCGTCTGCTGGAGCGGATCTGAGGTGAAGTAACGGGGGCAAGACGATGCGGAAATTATTTTTGATCCTTCTCTCGGCGTTCGCGTTTGCGGCCGCGCCGAAAATTCTTCCGGCGGCCGAACGGAGCTTGCGCGTCTCTTTCTCGGCGCCCGCGACCGTCTACCTTCCACTCTGGGCGGCCGCCGACGCCGGCTTTTTTAAAAAACAGGGGCTCGACGTGGAGATCGTCCACGTCGGCTCGTCGCCCATCGCCGTGTCCGCGCTCATCACCACCGACGAGACTCAGGTCCTGTCCGGGGGCGGCACCGTGGCGCCGACCGCCTATCTCCAGGGAGAGCGGGGGCTGCAGATCTTCGCGCGCATGAACAACCGGTTTGTCTTCTCGCTCTTCTCCCATCCGTCGATTACGACCTTGGAGGGGCTCAAGGGAAAAAAACTCGGCATCACGAGATTCGGCGGCAGCCTCGATTTTGCGACGCGCTATTTTCTCAGACAACAGGGAATCGACGCCCGCAAGGACCTGAATCTGATCCAGCTCGGCCGCGTGCCGGATATCGCCACCGCGCTGGTCGCCGGCTCCGTCGAGGCCGGCACGGTCTCGTTCCCGCATCACCTGATTCTAAAAAAGCTCGGCTACCGCGAGCTTGCCGATTTGAGCCAGATGGACACGCCGTACGCCACGACCGCCTTCGTCGGCCGGCGGCGTTTTCTGGCGGAAAACGAACCCCAGATGGAGCGGTTCGTCAAAGCGCTGATCGAGTCGATTCATTATTTGAGGTCGCACCGGACCGAGGCGCTCAAGATTATTTCGCGCTACACGCGCCTCTCCGACATGGAGCTTCTCGGCCAGGATTTCGATTTCCACATGCAAAAGATCTGGCCCAGGGTGCCGCAGATCCAGCCGGAGGATCTGAAGCTGGCCCTGGAGGAGCTCGGCGAAAGAAATCCGAAGGCGCGCGAGATAAGCCCGGCCGATTTGATCTACGGCCAGATCGTGAAAAACGTCATCGCATCCGGCTTTGCGGACAAACTTTACAAACAAAGCCCGTAAGGACGATTCCAGGCTGATGAATTCTTCGACGGTCGGACGGCCGGTCGCGCGCGTCGACGGCCCCGCCAAGGTGAGCGGCGCGTGCGTTTACGCGGCCGACGTTCCGGGCGCGGGAACGCTGTGGGGAAAATTTTATCGCAGCCCGCTGCCGCACGCGCGCATCCTGAACGTCGATACGGCAAAGGCCAAGAAAGTTCCCGGCGTCAAAGCGGTGATCGCGGCGGGCGACGTGTCGCCGCGGCGCGAAGGCTACACCTTGCAGGACAAGCCGATCTTCGCGCGGGAAAAAGTTTTATATTGCGGCGAAAAGGTCGCGGGCGTCGCGGCCGTCGATAAAGAAGCGGCGGAAGAAGATTTTATCGCGTGTCTCAAAGCACAGGCCGCGGCGTACTGGAGAGTCGCCGCCGGCCAAGTCGAGTGGCAAGCGGGTAAGGCGTGGTTGGTGAACGGCCGAAAAGCCAAAAATCTCGGCCTCGACGATCTGGCCCGCATGATCGAGGCGCCGCTCAAAGGCTACGGCCATTACAAGGCCGAGAAAAAACCTTCGGTCTATTCCTTTCAGGCGATCGCCGCAGACGTCGAAGTCGACCTCGAAACCGGCGCCGTCCGCGTCGCGAAGCTCTATTTTACTTACGACGTGACCAAAGTCATCAATCCGGTCATTCACCAGAGACAGATCGACGGCGCGATCGTCCAGGGAGTGGGCTATTCGTTGATGGAGGAAATGGCCGTGGACGAAGGGCGGGTGCTCACTCTGAGCCTAGGCGATTACAAGATACCCAACATCAAAGACGTTCCGCCGCTGCTTACCTCGTTGGTGCGCGCCAAAGAAGGCCCCGGACTTTACGGCGTGAAAGCGGTGGCGGAAGCGGGAATCAGCATCGTCGCGCCGGCAATCGCGAATGCGATTTACAACGCGACGGGCGTGAGAATCATGGACCTGCCGGTCACGGCGGAAAAAATCCTCGCCGGTCTGGCGCACCCTTCGAGGTAAATATGGCGGTCCTTAAACCCGAAGAGCACGAGCGGATGGTGATGGAGTCGGTCCGCTTCGCCAAGGAAGAGGCGAAGCGGCGGCAACAGACGCCGGTGCAGATCAAAGCCGAGGAAATCCGCACGCAGTTTGAAACGAATTCCCATCTCTATCTCGTCGATCCGCGCCTGGGCTTCAATCACCGGACGTTTCGCTTCTGGATCAACCGCATTCCCGCGGGCGAGGAAGAGGGCATGGGGTGGAAGACGCTGGGGCATCGCCATACGGTCGAGGCGGTGCTCCACGTGCTGCGGGGCAACGGCCACAGCATCGTCGACGGCGCGCGCTACGACTGGGAGCCGGGGGATTTCATCAGCGTGCCGATGTTCTCCTGGCACCGGCACGTCAACACCGGCGACAAGGACTTTATATATCTGGCGGCGACCACCGGCCCGCTGTCTTTGTCTCTCGGCCTCGCGGTGTACGAGGACGAGCGCTATCCGGACTACTGGGTTTTCGGCCACAAAAGCGAGAGCGCGATGAAGTCGCTGATCCCCGGCGCGGACGACAGCACGCGCGTCCGGCTCGCCGAGGAGTCGGCGCGCGAGCCGCTGAGCTCGACGGACGCCCATTACCGGCAGCATTTGTTGTTTTCCGGCGGCGAGGAAAAACGCCGCCGCCAGAGCCGCGTGTTGGTGAAAGGCGCCGGGATCGATTTTGAAAAGACGGCGATGGGCCGTCTTCGCTATGTCATCGACCCGCGCACCGGCTTTCTCATGCGAGTCCTTGGCACCCTCGTGGCTGAGATTTCGCCCGGCAAACGCTCGGGCGCGCACCGGCATATGTACGAAGAGGTGAATTATATTTTGTCCGGGCGCGGCTACAGCATGATCGAAGACCGGAGATACGATTGGGCTGAAGGCGACGTTCTCTGCATTCCGGTCTTCGCGTGGCACCAGCACTTCAACATGGGCGAGGATCCGGCGCGGCTGCTGGTCCATCACAGCCGCCCGCTGATGGAAAACCTCGGCTTCATGCATGTGGAACAAGGAGAAACGAGCGATGAGTGAAGAAATGTGTTTCCGGCGAAATTCAAAACCCCCTCTTAAATCTCCCCCTTGCTAAGGGGGAGAAAAAGAGGGGGTACGGAATGACGGGGTTATATTGGAGGCGTCACTGAATTTATGAACAAACGATGTTTTTTTTTCCTCTGCCTGATCTTTTTTCTCCTTCCGTCGGCGATTTCCTTTGCGCAGCGCAAGACGCTGCGCATCTCCTATCCCGCGCCGGTCACCGTCTATCTCCCTCTCTGGGTCGCCAAAGACGCGGGCTTCTTCGCCAAGAACGGCCTCGACGTCGAGCTGGTTCACGTCGGTTCCTCGCCGCTGTCGCTGTCGGCTTTTTTCGCCGGCGAGATCGACATCCTCGGCGGCGGCGGCGCGGCCGGACCGAACGCGTATCTGCGCGGGCAGCGCGACCTGGTTTTTTTCGCCGCGATGAACAACAAGTTCGTCTTTACCATTTACGGCCATCCGTCGATTGCGAGCCTGCAAGGCGTGCGCGGCAAGCGGGTCGGCGTGACGCGCTTCGGCGGGACCATGGACTTCGCGACGCGCCATTTCCTCAAGCAGACGGGTTTCGATCCGGGCCGGGACGTGACGTTGATTCAGGTCGGCCGGGTGCAGGATATCCTGTCGGCGCTGACGGCCGGATCGATCGACGCGGGCACGATGGCGTTTCCCTACGACATCAAGGCCAAGGAACTCGGTTATCGAGAGCTGGCCGATCTCACGCAGAGCGGCGCGCGCTACGCCTCGTCGTCGATGCTGGCGCGCAGGCAGTTTCTGGCACAGAACAAGGCGCAGATGGAAGGAGTGGTTCGCGCCCTGATCGAAGCCCTTCACTTGATCCGGACGCGCCGCGACGACGGAATAAAAATTCTCGCCCGCTACACCCGGCTGGACGACGCGAAAGTTTTGGGTCAGACCTTCGATTTTCACAACCGGGTCATCTGGCCGCGCGTGCCGGAAATTCAACCGGAAGATCTCAAGCTGGTTCTAGAGGAGCTGGCGGAGAGCAACCCCAAGGCCCGCGAAATCGATCCCGCCGATCTGATTTACGGATCCATCGTCAAGGACGTGGTCGCAAGCGGGTTCGTCGAGAAGCTCTATGCGAAATGAAATTTTCAAGCGGGCGCGAATCGGTTTTTTAATATTATTTGCCTGGATCGGTCTTGCGCCGATTCCCGCGCGGGCTGCCGCGCCGTCTTCTCTCCGCGTCTCGTATCCCGCGCCGACGGCGTCGCAGCTGCCGCTGTGGGTGGCGAAAGAGAGAAATTTTTTCGACAAGCACGGCGCCGCCGTCGAGCTGGTCTACGTCGGCTCGTCGTCCATCGCCATCGCCGCGCTCTTCAGCGGCAATCTGGACGTCGTCGCCGGCGGTGGGGTCGGCGGCATCGCCTCGTACCTCCAGGGCTATCGCGACCTCGCGCTCTTCGCCAGCTTGAACAACCGGCTGAACTTCTTCGTCTACGCGCATCCTTCCATCACCGAGCCGTCGGGTCTCCGCGGCAAAAAATTAGGCGTCAGCCGCTTCGGCGGCGTCGGCGATTTCGCCGCGAGGTTTTTCTTGAAGCGCGCGGGTCTCGACCCGCGCAAGGACCTGGCCATGATCCAGGTGGGCAGCCAATCGGAATTGACGCCGGCGCTGGCGCGCGGCGCCATCGACGCGGGCACCGTGGCGGTGCCGCAGAACTTCGTCGCCAAGAAGATGGGCTATCGCGAGCTGGCCGACCTGACGCAGAGCGGCGCGCGCTACGCGTCGAACGCTTTTTTGGCCAAGAAGAGTTTTCTCGTCGACAACCGGGCGCGCATGGAAGCCTTCCTTCGCGCCGTCATCGAAGCGATCCACTTCGTCAAGACGCGCCGCGCCGAAGCTCTGAGCATCCTGGCGCGCTACACGAGGACGAGCGACGCCGAAGCGCTCGGTCAGACTTACGACGAATACGTGCACAAAGTCTGGCCCCAGGTTCCCGGCATCGAGCCGGAAGATCTCAAGGCGGTGTTCGAGCAGATGGGCGAGACCAATCCCAAAGCGCTGGAGGTCAATCCCGCCGAGTTAATTTATGCGCCGTTGATGGAAAACGTGGTGAAGTCGGGTTTCGTGAAGGAGCTTTATAAATGACGGTTCGGCTCATCGCTGCGATTATCTGCGTGTGGATCGCTTGGGTATCGGATCGAGCGATTGCCGCGACTTCGCTCCGCGTCGCGTATCCGGCGCCGACGGCTTCGTTCTTGCCGCTGTGGACGGCCCAAGACGCCGGATTCTTCAAAAAGCACGATCTCGCGGTCGAAGTGATCCAGGTCGGATCGTCCACGCGCGGCATGGCCGCTCTCCTCGCCGGCCAGATCGACGTTCTCGCCGGCGGCGGCACCGGCGGCATTATCGCCCAGCTTCAGGGCTTCAACGACCTCGCGATCTTCGGGACCAATGTTCATACCTGGGTGTTTTCGGTTTACTCCGCGGCGTCCATCAATAACATCGCGCAGCTCCGCGGCAAGAAGTTGGGCGTGACCCGGTTCGGCGGGACTTTGGACTTCGCCGCGCGCTATTTTCTGAAAAGCCAGGGGCTGGAAGCGGGCAAAGACGTGGTTCTCATTCAGATCGGCACTTCGGCGGACATCCTCACGGCGCTGGCCAACGGCGTGGTCGAGTCGGGAATGATGTCGGTGCCGTATCTGTTCATCGCCAGGCGGCTGGGACTGCGCGAGCTGGTCGATCTGTCGCAGAGCGGCATCCGCTATGCGCAGGCGGCGCTGGTCGCGAAGCGAAGTTTTCTGCGCGACAAACGCGACGTGATGCAAAGATTCATCAAGTCGCAGATCGAGGCGACGCATTTTCTCAAGACGCGCCCGGCGGATGGGATGAAAATATTGGGCCGCTACACCCGCACCGACGACGGGGACATCCTCAAGCAGGCGTACCATTATCACGTCGACCGGTTGCTCTCGCCCGTTCCGGAAATTCGCCCGGACGACGTGAGACTTCTACTGGAAGAAGCCGCGCTCACGAATCCCAAAGCCAGGGGCGCGAATCCGCAGGATTTCATCGACGAAGCCCCGGTGCGCGACGTGGTGCGCTCGGGCTTCGTCGAGCAGTTGTATAAGAAGTAGCGTTCGTGGTGACAAAATTTTCGACCACGAAGAGCACGAAGGTCACGAAGGAAGAGGGGCAAAGACAGAGACATCCCTAGGGGGATCCATGGAAGACTTGAGAAGCTGGATGAAAGAGGCCGACGCGCTCGGCCAGTTGAAGAGGATCAACGGCGCGGATACCGATCTGGAAATCGGCGTCATCACGGAAATCAACGGCCAGCGGCGCGGGCCGGCGCTTCTGTTCGACGAGATTCCCGGTTTTCCCAAAGGCTATCGCATCCTCACGGGCTCGACGCTCAACGCCAAGCGGCTCGCGCTGACGCTCGGCTTCCGCGACGTAGATACCGACCATCAGCTCGTTTCGCGCCTGGAGGGAAAGATGAGCGAGTACGAGCGGAGGGCGGCGGATTTTCCGACGCAAGACGTTTCGGACGCCCCGCTCTTACGCCATCGCTATCGCGACGGACAAGTGAACCTGCTCCAGTTTCCCGCGCCCAAGTGGCACGAGCACGACGGCGGCAAATATCTCGGCACGGGCTGCGTCGTCGTCACGAAAGATCCCGACAGCGGCCGGATCAACTTCGGGTCCTATCGATTGATGCTGCAGGACAAGAAAACCGTCACGCTCCACATCTCTCCCGCGCACCACGGCGCGATCAACGTGAAAAAATATCACGAGCGGGGCGAGGCGGCGCCGGTCGCGGTCTCGCTCGGGCACCATCCGCTCTACCTGATGATTTCGGGCATGGGCATCTCTTATGGAATATCGGAGTACAACTATCTCGGCGCGGTGATGGGAAAATCCGCTCCCGTGATTCGCGGCGAGGTGACGGGCCTTCCCCTTCCCGCGGGCAGCGAGCTCGCCTTCGAGGGTTTCTCGCCGCCCGGCGAGCTGCGCGAAGAAGGGCCGTTCGGGGAATATACAGGCTACTACGCCTCGGGACGGGGCAAAGAGCCGGTCATCGACATCAAGGCGCTTTACCACAGAGACGATCCGATCAACCTCGGCTCGCCGCCGGGGCTGCCGCCGCACGATTACTCGTACGCGAGCTGCTTGATCAAGTCGGTCAACGTCAAAGAATCGCTCGTCCGGGACGGCATCGCCGACATCAGGGGCGTGTGGTATCACGAAGCGGCGGGCGTTAATTTTTTCGCCGTGGTATCGATTCGCCAGCGCTATCCCGGCCACGCGCGCCAGGCGGGCCACGTCGCGGCGCAATGCCAGGCAGCGGGCAATCATCTGGGACGCTACGTCGTCGTCGTCGACGACGACATCGATCCGGCGAACATCAACGAGGTCCTCTGGGCGATCGGCACGCGATCGAATCCGGAGAAGGACATCGACGTCATCCCCAACACCTACACGAGCCCGCTCGATCCGATCTACTCCAAAGGCGCGAAGGTCGCCTTCGGCGCGCGCGCGGTGATCGATGCCTGCAAGCCGTACGATTGGATTCGCGAATTTCCCAAGACCGCGTCGTCGAGCGCGGAGTTGAAACAAAAGGTACTGGCCAAATGGCAGAAAATTCTCGAGTAGAGCCGGCGAATCCGGGCTTCGTGTGCTTCGTGTCAGCCTGAGGCTGATCAGCCTCTCTTTTTGGCCGATCCTTCGTGGTCAGAAAGTTTGTCACCACGAAGAGCACGACCCTTCGAGAGTCTCAGGGTCGTGGTGAGCAAGGTCGAACCACGAAGGTCACGAAGGATGTTATGAAACGCCTGGCAACCGCAATCCTGTGCTTTGCGATGCTCTCGTTGCCGGAGCTAGCCGGAGGCGCGGAGAAGCCGATCCACGGAGGCCGGCTGGTTTTCGGCATTCGAAACGACATCACCTCGCTCAATCCTTTTATCCGCACGAGCTCCACCAATTACTATGTGCGCGGTCTGGCGTACGAGGCGCTGCTCGATTTCGATAAGACGGGAAAATTGGTCCCGTCCCTGGCGCAGTCCTGGAGCGTCTCTCCCGACGGGAAAAGCTACATCTTCAAGCTCCGGCCGGGAGTAAGATTCCACAACGGAAAAGAGCTGACCGCCGAGGACGTGAAGTGGTCGGCGGATTACGCCCTCGACGCCAAGAACACGGCCTCGGGCTTCACGATCCTGAAAAATCTGCAGAGCGTAAACGTCAAAGACGGGCTCACGGTTGAGTTCGTTCTCAAGCAGCCGATGGGAGCGTTTCTCAATCTGCTGGCAATGGTCAGATCTTTTCCGGTCGTGCCGAAGGATTCCGTGCCGGAAGGAAGCGCGAAAGTGCTGACGCCGCCGCCGGGCACGGGCCCGTTCATCTTCAAGGAATACAAGCCGTCGCGGGAAATGATCTTTGCGCGCAACAAAACCTACTGGCAAAAAGGGCTCCCCTACCTGGACGAGCTGGTGCTCAAGCCGGTGACGGACGACCAGGTCCGTTTCATCTCGGTGCGGAGCGGCGATCTGGATATCATCGAGAGAACTCCCTACGCCGCGGTCCGAAAGCTGCTTGCGGGAGGATCTCCCGATCTCAAGATTACCGAGGTGAAATACGCCGGCTATCGCCGGATGCTTTTCAACGTCGCCGATCCGCCGTTCAATAATCTCAAGCTGCGCCAGGCGGTGCGCTACGCGCTCGACAAAAAGAAGTATATCGAAGGCGCGTTCTGGGGCTTCGGCGAGCCGGTCGATCAGGTTTTTCCCAAGGAGAGTCCCTGGCGGGTCAAGCTTCCCGAGATCAAAACGGATCCGGCCCGAGCGAAGACGCTGCTAAAAGACGCGGGCATCAGCCCCGATCTGGAAGTCGAGCTGACGGGCCTCAAGTCGGAGGAAGAAGAACTCCAGGTGATCCAGCAGCAATTGACGGCCGCCGGCTTCAAGGCCAAAGTGTTGGTGCTGGAGCGGGGCGCGCGGGGATCGCGCGAAGGCCGCGGCGATTTCATGATGGTGCTCTCCGGCAGCGATATACCGAACGATCCGGAAGAAGAATACCCGAGCGAGTTCGGCTGCGCCGAGGAAGAGGTCAAGTCCAAGAACCGGACCGAAAACACCTCCGGCTATTGCAACCCGGAAGTCGACCGGCTGATGGAGGAAGCGTCGAAGATCACCGATCAGAAAAAACGTTATGACCTTTTCGCCCGGGTCACCCGCATCCTGCACGAGGAAATACCCGGCATTCCGTTAGCCTTTGTGCCGCGCTTTTTCACTTACCATAAAAAAGTCAGAGGATTCGAGACCGATTTCGACGGCCGCTTCAATATGACCACGGCCGGTTTTTCCCGTGTGTGGATAGAACGGTAGGCGCGGCGAGCATGATGACGACGCGGCGAGGTGTATCTAAAGTTCGTGGAATAATTGCTGCATCGTTCGGGCGAAAAATCTCCCCTTCCCCTCTTTTTCAAAGAGGGATTAACGGAGTAATGGAGAAAAATTCCCCCTTTGAAAAAGGGGGATCAAGGGGGATTTAGAGTGAGTCAGCCGTCGTCATATATTGCAATTCTTAAGCGAACTTTAATGTCTCCTTCTGGGAATGGGAGAAAATCCCTCGCCTTTAGGCGAAGCCTTGAGGTAAAACATCCGTGTGCAGATATACCGGACGACCAGTCATACGAAATACGATCTCAAGTATCACTTGGTTTGGATTACCAAGTACCGCCGGGCGGTGCTGAGTGGGGTGGTGGGGGCGCGGGTGCGCGAACTCATTCGGGAGATTTGTAGGGCGAATGATATCGAGATACTGAAAGGGCATGTGGGGAAAGACCATGTCCATTTGTTTGTGTCGGTGCCGCCGTATCTGTCGGTGAGTAAAGTGATGCAGTATCTCAAAGGGAAGACCAGTCACAAGTTGCTGATGGAGTTCGCGCATCTGCGCCGGCAATTTTGGGGGCGACACCTTTGGGCGCGGGGGTATTTTGCAGCAAGCAGCGGAAACGTAACGGACGAGGTCATTGCGCAATACATAGCGACACAAGGGCAGGAACCTTCCGAGGCCGACGAGGATTTCAAGATTGAAGAGTAGTTTCATCGGGTCTTCAGCCGTCTTTAGACGGAAAGGAACCCACCGCCTTTAGGCGGTGGTCATCAGTTTCGAGTTGAAGGCACATCGTTCGCAAAGTCTCCAGGAGAATGCCGGCCGTCTCGCGGCGCTATTCTCCGAATCCTGCGTTTCGCGAACCGCGCCGGGTCTGGCGAATGTGGTTTCCTTGAGCGGGGGCCTGGACTCCAGGGCGGTGGCGGCATGCTACCAAAGACAAAGCCTGCCCGCTTGCGCCGCCACGTTCATCGATCACGCGGAAAGCTTCGCGGCGGACGCGCGGATAGCCGAGCAAGTCGCAAAGCTGCTCGATATGGAATGGCGGCTATTCCGGCTGGCGGCTCCACGAAGGCGAGACGTGTTAAAGCTTCTCAGACTGAAGAACGGGATGAATTCGCTGGGGATGTCCTTTCTGGTGCCTTATTTAGACGAGGTGCGAAGAGCCTACGGCCCGAAAATGATTTTTGTCACCGGCGATTCCGGCGACAAGGCGCTTCGCGATCTGACTCCTGCGGCAAAAGTTCAGGATTTGAATTCGACCGTGGATTACCTGATCGCGCAGTATGCGAAATTTCCGCTGGAGACGGTGGCCGCGCTCACGGGAGTGAAGGCATCGGAAATCATCGGTGAAATACGGGACCAACTCTCGGCCTATCCCGAAGCAGATTGGCGCCAGCGATACGTGCATTTCGTCATTTGTGAAAGAGCGCTCAGGTGGCAATCGGAGGGCGAGGATAGAAATCGATGTTACTTCTGGAGCGCGACGCCGTTTTCCGGCGCTCGGGTCTTCAACTATGCCATGGGCTGTCCGGATGAACAGAAAGCGCGGTTTGGCTTGTACCGGGAATTTTTACAAGCGCTTTCGCCTGCCGCCGCCGCCGTCGAGTATGCCGGAATGGGAGGATCCGTCGCGTCGGACAAATTCAGAGTCGCCGCTAAAGCGCTGGCGCTCCTGGCAGAGCGTATGGAGCTTCGCCGCACCGTGGAAAAAGCGGCCGGTCCGACGGATGGATATAGCGGAGACTCGATGATCGTAAGGTGTATGCGCCGGCAGATGGCGACCGCCGATCTCATTTTCGACTACCTCTCGCCGACGCGCATGAAGAGTATCGTCGAGGCGAGCGCCGAACAGTCCAAAGAAGGTTTCCAAAATCTGTTTACGATCACTTCCATCATGGAAGACATGGCTACGGGGGGCAGCAGCCTGGAGCGCCCCAATTAGCCATCGGTTCACAGGTATCGCGTGAACCGATGGATGCCGCGGGGCTGTTTGAAAGCTGATCATCGCCGCCAGCCGACACAGACGTTTTTTCGACGAATAACATGCGTGTCTTATTTTGGTCCGGCACCTTCTGGCCTAACATTGGCGGCGTCGAGGTTCTTGCTGCAAAGTTACTGCCGGCCTTAAGAGAACGCGGGTATGAATACCTCGTAGTTGTCCCTAGAAATGATCCGAAGTTATCGGAGGAAGCAGATTACAAAGGTATTCCAATCTGTCGAGTTTCATTTCGGAACGATTTAACGGATAAAAGCATCGAACATTTCGTTGCCGTAAGGGAGAAGATCTCCGCGCTCAAACGATCTTTTGCGCCGGACCTGATTCATATCAATGCGGTGGGCGTAGACAACTTTTTTCACCTTTCAACGAAGAATACACACCCGGCTCCATTGCTGGTCACGCTGCACGGAGAATGGCAGCTTCAGGCTGATGCTGTTGTACGAGATCTTCTGCGAGCCGCCGACTGGGTGGCCGGCTGTTCGGCCGCGATTCTTACTGAAGGGCAAAAACTGGCGCCTGAGATTGCTCCTCGCTCATCGATTATCTACAACGG
Source organism: Candidatus Binatia bacterium (assembly GCA_036504975.1). NCBI lineage: Bacteria > Candidatus Binatota > Binatia (SeqCode) > Binatia bacterium. Next base: position 32,467 of record DASXUF010000119.1, read on the forward strand.
CATGGACGCACCATCCGTATTGCCGACGCCTCTATCGTTCGACACCCCGCGGCTTTTGTGCTTGGGTCGTCTTGTTCCTGAAAAAGGAATGGATCTGGCGTTGGCTGCATTTGCCACGCTAGTCCCTCGTTTTCCGCGAGCGCGACTCATCGTTGCCGGGGACGGGGCCGCCAGGAGCGGTTTGGAGCACCAAGCCGCCGACCTGCATATCAGCCATGCAGTCGACTTTGCTGGCTGGGTTGCTCCCGATCAAGTGCCGGCTATGATCAATAATTCCACGATCGTCTTAATGCCGTCACGATACGAAACATTCGGCCTGGTGGCACTGGAGGCTGCCTTGATGACCCGTCCGGTTATCGCAGCGCGCGTCGGGGGACTTCCGGAAATAGTGGCGCACCAACAGACTGGACTGCTTATAGAAAGAGAAGATAGCCGAGGTCTGGCCGGGGCCATTTCTTTTTTGCTTGAGAATCCTGAAGCGGCCGTGCAGATGGGCCTGGCGGCCCGGCGCCGGGTGCAAACCGTGTTCAGTTGGGAGCGCCACGTAGATGCTTACGACGCGCTGTACCAAAAACTTATCAGCAAAGTGACGCCGGCGGTTAGAAGCCCATCGTCGTATCAACGGCGGCGGCAAGACGGTTGAGACAAAACAAAGCGCCTATGCGAGTACTCTTCTGGTCGGCACCGTTTTGGCCTCAGATCGGAGGCGTCGAAATTTTTGCCGCAAATCTGCTTCCGGCTTTACGGGAGCGCGGCTACGAATTTGCCGTTGTTGCCGCGCGGGACCTTACCGACCTTCCCGAAGAAGACAGGTTCGGAGGGATTCCCGTATATCGTTTCCCATTTTCGACCGCTTTAACGAACAACGACCTCGATCAAATAATAGCGATACGGCGGCAGATCACCAAGCTTAAACGCTCTTTCGCTCCGAACCTGGTCCATGTGAATTCTTTCAGTCCCGGCGTCCTTTTTCACCTGGACACTGCGAGTGGATGTCCCGTGCCTTTGCTGTTCACGTTGCACGGAGACACGTACAAGCAAGCCGTCGAGCGTAACTCTCTGCTGGACAAGACTCTCCGAAAAGCCGCCTTAGTCACCGCCTGCTCGGCGGCGGCCATGGAACGCAGCCGGCAGGCTGCGGGAGAGCTCGTCTTTCGCTCATCGGTCATCTACAACGGGATAGAGGTGCCGCCTCTTGCCCCTGAGCCTCTGACATTCAATCCCCCACGATTGCTCTGCTTGGGACGCCTCGCGCCCGAAAAAAGGTTCCACCTGGCCTTGAGCGCCCTATCTCTCCTTAGCAAACGCTACCCTAACGTGCGTCTGGTCATTGCCGGCGATGGGCCGACGCGGACAGAGCTGGAACGTCAGACGGTCGAGTTGGGCCTCACGAATGTCGTTGAGTTTACCGGCTGGATTGCTCCCGAAAAAGTACCGGCGCTGATCAATACCGCTACGGCGGTTGTCATGCCGTCGAGGAAGGAAGGACTGCCTCTGGTGGCCCTAGAAGCAGCCCTCATGGCCCGCCCGATTGTGGCGACGTGGGTGGGGGGAATGCCGGAAGTTGTCGTGCATCAGCAAACGGGATTGCTTGTCGAGCCGGAAAACAGCGCTGAACTAGCCGAGGCGATCGTCTGTCTGCTTGACCGGCCTGAAATCGCTACGCGAATGGGGCAGTCCGGCCGTCAGCGAACGCAAGAGGTATTCAGTTGGAAGCGGTGCGTGGATTCTTACGATGCCGTCTATCGACAACTGATCACAAACGCATCCCATAATTACCTGTCCTCCGCGGAATAATTGCTCCATTTGAGGACTCGCCTGATCAGCGTGTGAAAAGGTTGCTATGTCCATGAAGCTCTCTTTGATCAGCTGCATTGTTCCCGTATTCAACGGCGAACGCTATCTGCGGGAGACCTTGGACAGCATTTTGGCGCAGACCTATCGGCCGCTGGAAGTCATCGTCGTCGATGATGGCTCGACCGACGGCACGGCAGCGGTCGTTACACAGTATGGTGCGCGGGTTCGCTACTTATCCCAACCCAATTCAGGGCCGGCGACGGCCCGCAATCTAGGGCTGGTCGCAGCGCTGGGAGAGTTTACGGCTTTTCTCGATGCGGATGACCTCTGGCATCCTGAGAAGATTGCACGACAAATAACGCGGTTCCATAAACGGCCTGAAATTGAGCTGTGCTTCACCGGTTTTAAGAATTTTTGGATGCCAGAGCTTGCGGAAGAAGAAAGCCGTTATCAGGGGCATCCTCTGGCGGGTCCACAGTCAGCTTGGAGCATCTGTACGCTACTGGCACGGCGCGTCGCCTTCGAAAAATTCGGCAATTTTCACGATGGCGCACGGGAATTCGAGAACATGACTTGGTTTTTGCGCGCGGTGGAACAAGGTGCCGTTATCGATGTGTTGTCCGATTTGCTGATGTACCGGCGCCTTCACCCGAACAATATATCGCGCCAGTACGGCATGAACGGTTTTTTTCCTGTTCTGAAGGCATGGCGGGATTATCAACGTAAACGGTCAGACGGATGACAAGCCTCGTTCTCTATCTTCGTCTTCGAGCAGGTCGCCAGATGTCAGGTTTTTGGCTAAAGCGCTGCATGAATACCTACGAAGGACTTTAGCAACAAGAGGATGGCTTATGGCGGGCCGGTCTCCCGAGACTTCGAAGATCAGGATTCCTCTGTTCGAGCGGATGCAGATCGAGTCGCAATCGAACTGCAATCGCTCATGCTGGTTCTGCCCTCGCACTTACGACCGGACCGGAAAGTACCTCGACGAAAAAGGTAATGCGATCTTAAATCAGATGCCCACCGAAAAGATCCTCGATCTATTGAATCAGGCGCAGGCAATGGGTTTTACGGGGCGCGTGGGATTTTACCATTATTCAGAGCCCTTGCTCGACAAGCGCAACATCCTGCTCGCGCAAGAGGCGAGGAAACGAGGCATGAAACCCTACCTGCACACCAACGGCGACGTGCTGAAACACGATGACGCATTGTGCGAGAAGGTTAAGCGTGCCTATGGGCTCATTGTAGTGGGGCTGTACGACTATAAGACTAACGAAGAGTTGGACCAAGCCAAAGAGTACTGGCAGAAAAGACTGGCTGGTTCCAACCTCAAGTTCAGCCCCATTGGTCTATCGGGCGGGCGTACGGCGTACAGCATGGGTGTTCCCAAGGCTCTGGTGCCCTCCGATTCACGCATGGCTGTTCCGGACATTACATTTACGAATGCGCCCTGTCACCGCCCCCTTATCCGCATGATCGTCCAGTATGACGGCGAAATGTGTAACTGCTGTGAGGATACGCACGGGGCATTTAAGCTTGGCAATGTGTATCAAAATTCTCTGGAAGAACTGTGGTTCTCCGATCAGCACGCGGAGCTGGTCAAGGACCTTATCGAGGGCCGGCGGGAAAAATATGATTTGTGCGGAAACTGCCCACTGGCGCCGACCGGTCCGGCGTCCAATGGCAAGAAAATTGACATCCTACCCCGACGATCCACCTTAGGAACGACTGTCCAATAGTCCTTCTCACCGATTGCCGTGAATGCCTAACGAGAGCAAGCGAATCCTTTTTTGGTCGGAAACGTTTTCGGTAGCGTTGAAAACCTGGCGGCCAGGTTGTTGCCGGCGTTGCGGGATCGTGGTCATGAATTCATCGTGGTGACATGGGGGACGCCGGATCTTCCCTCAGAGGAGCTCTACGGAGATATCCCGGTTCATCGTTTTCCATTCTTTCCGGGCTTTCAGCCGGGCACCATCAACCCGTTAACGGAAGCAGCTGCAAAAGTAAGGAAGCTGAAGCAGGAATTTCGCCCCGATCTCGTCCACGTCAACTCGTACGGATGCAGTGTCTTATTTCATCTCATGACGGCGAATGCCCATCCCGCGCCGACGTTGGTCACTCTGCACCAAGCTCTGCCCAATGAACCCGTCGGGCCTGAAACCTTGCTCGGGAAGGTTTTACGCTACGCCGATTGTCTCTGCTTCAGCAGCCAGAAATTGCCAGGCAAATGGGCCGGGCTGCCCGCCGGCGGGCACAGGACGTTTTTAGCTGGCAGCGGCACGTGAACGCATATGACGAGTTATACCGCCAATTGACGGCGGACGGGCATGACCGCACCGATAGAATCACACGCTAGTTCGCTATGCGAGTTCTATTCTGGTCCGAGCAGTTTTGGCCCAACATCGGCGGCGTCGAAGTCTGGAGCGCAAAGCTGCTTTGCGCCCTGCGCGAGCATGGCCATGACTTTATCGTGGTGACATCGCAAGATGCTTCCGCTTTAGCTCAGGAGGACCGATATCAAGGAATTCCCGTTCGTCGGTTTCCTTTTTGGACAGCGTTGACGAGCCGCGACGCGCGCCGACTGATCGAGATCAAACGGGAGGTGGCCCGGCTCAAACAAAGATTCCAACCGGATCTGGTCCACCTGAATCTTTCAGGCGCAAGCGTCTACTTCCACGTCCAAACAGCCGATACCTACCGCACGCCGTTGCTTGTGTCACTGCATCAGCCCTTAGAGCATCAATCCGGCGGCAGTGATTCCATAGTCGGACGCGTACTGCGCTCGGCCGACTGGACAACCGCCGGCTCGACCATGGTGCTCACGACGGCGTTGCGTCTCGTGCCCGAGATTTCGTCACGCTCTTCGGTGAACTATTTTGGTTTCGACACGCCGGATCTCTCGCCGGAATCCTTGCCATTCGAAGCGCCGCGGTTGCTGTGCCTCGGGCGCCATGTCTACGACAAGGGGTTTGATCTCGCATTGACCGCGTTTAGCACCATCGCGCGTCGCTTCTCTCACGCGCGGTTGATTATGGCCAGTGACGGACCTGCCAGGCCCGCGCTGGAACAGCAGGCTGCCGAGTTGGGCATCGCCCATCTTGTCGACTTTATCGGATGGGTGGAATTCGACAAAATCCCGGCGCTTTTAAATTCGGCCACGATGGTTTTGATGCCGTCGCGTGGAATAGAAGGCTTCGGTTTGGTGGCGATGGAAGCAGCTGTCATGGGCCGCCCCGTTGTCGCAACCAGGAATGGCGGGCTTTCGGAAGTAGTTGTAGACGGGCAAACCGGATTGATTGTGGAGAGCGAGAACAGCGCCGAGCTCGCCCGCGCGATAGAGTATCTCATCGATCATCCGGACATAACGGCAATGATGGGCCGGGCGGCGCGCAGCCGCGCGCAGGCGCTGTTCGGCTGGGAGCGCCACGTCAAAGCTTTTGACGATTTATACCGGCAGCTCCACAATGGCTTTCCTCACGCGAGTTTCTGAATAAGCGACGATTCAAGGCAGTCGAGACGCCGTCATGAGAATTTTGTGCTGGTCGGATCTGTTTTGGCCGTATATCGGCGGCGGGGAAATTTTTGCCGCGAAGCTTCTGATGGCTTTGCGCGAACGGCATGAATTCATCGTCGTGACGCGCCAGGATACCGCGGATCTCCCGCCCGAGGACAGTTATCAAGGGATTCCGGTCTATCGTTTCCCGTTTTGCACCGCATTGGCGGGCCGTGACATGATCCAGATGCTGGCGGCAAAGCGGCGGATAACCGAGCTCAAGCGGACCTTCGCGCCGGACTTGGTTCACGTACAAAATTTCGGCCCCAGCGTTCTATTCCTCCGCGAGACGGCCGATGTGAGCCCGACTCCTTTATTGTTGACCCTGACGACCGAAATCTTGCCGGATACAGGCACCGGTCCCGACACACTCATGGGACGCACTCTGCGTTCTGCGGATTGGATCAATTGCGTGTCGTCCGCGACGCTCGCGCAAGTGCGTCAACGGGTGCCTCGGACCATTTCCCGCTCATCCGTGATTTTCAACAGCGTGGAGGTTCCCCCGATTTTGCCGCAACCCCTTCCTGCCGAGATGCCGCGGCTGCTGTGCTTAGGACGCCTCCACGCCGAAAAAGGATTCGATATGGCGTTGTCAGCCTTGGCGCGGATCGTCGAGCGCTTTCCCCGTCTCAGATTGACCATCGCCGGCGACGGACCTGAGCTGTCAACGTTGCAACGGCAGGCTTCCAACTTGAATCTTACCGGCGTCGTCGATTTTATGGGTTGGGTATCGCCTGAGAAAATCCCTGCTCTGATGAACACCGCAACGCTGGTCGTCATGCCGTCTCGATCGGAGGGACTTCCACTGGTAGCGTTAGAGGCGGCGCTGATGGCCCGTCCGATCGTGGGGACTCGGATCCCGGGTTTGGCAGAAATCGTGATGCACCGTCAGAATGGATTACTGGTCGAGCTCGAAGACAGCGCGGGGCTGGCCGAAGCTATCACATTTTTGCTGACACACCCGCAGGTGGCTGTACAAATGGGTCAATCGATCCGGAGCCGGGTGCAGGAAATGTTCAGTTGGATTCGTTGCGTAGACGCTTACGATGCGATTTACCGGAAGTTGGGCCATGACGCGTCTTGTGCTCAAGCGTAGTGAACTAAATCGGCCAGAAAAGAAGCTGGAATGGACCGACTCTTGATCAGTTGCATCGTGCCTGTCTTCAACGGCGAGCGCTATTTGGCCGAGGCGTTGAATAGCATTACAGCGCAGACGTATCAACCGGTCGAGATCATCGTGGCGGATGACGGCTCGAGCGACAATTCCGCGGACGTCGCGCGCGCTTACCGAGCGCCCGTGACTTACTTACGGCAACCGAATTCAGGCCCGGCGGCGGCGCGGAATCTCGGATTGACCGCGGCGAAAGGAGACTTCATCGCCTTTTTGGATGCGGACGATCTCTGGCATCACGAGAAGTTGGAGCGCCAGATGGCGCGTTTTCGAGCCCGCCCCGAGCTCGAGTACTGTGTCACACACGTGCAGAACTTTCGCACACCCAAAGACGGCGCGACGGCGAATGGATTGGAAACCTACTACGTCGGACGGCCGCTGCCGGGCTACGTCACGCAGAGCCTCCTGGTCCGGCGCAGTTTCTTCGATCGAATCGGTCCATTCAATACTGCCCTGACTCATGGGGATGACACCGACTGGTATTTAAGAGCCAAAGAGAGCGGCGCCGAGATGGAGCTGTTACCCGACGCCCTGGTCTATCGCCGCATTCATGACGCGAATCTGAGCCAGGTTCAGGCCGCTCAGAGCCGAGAAGAGTATCTGCATATTCTGAAAGGCGCTCTGGATCGCCGCCGGCTGCGCTAGAAGCTAGACCACCATAGCCTACGCACATCAAAACGCTCATGCATGAAGTCGATTTTTCAAGATTCGGAACCACATGGGACTCGGAGAATCCGCAAGGCTTCGACGGCGCGACGGCCTTCAAGAACATGCGTGCGGAGTTTGACGAGGCGGCGGCCAAGACGCCGCATCAGGTACGCGAATCGTTCTTCGTGTTCGGAGGACGAAGCGTCCGGGTCCGCGTCGTCGGGCATGACCTTGCCGAGCACTTTGTCCGCCCATTTTCTCATCTGCAAGCGAACGGACGTTGTGCGCAGCCGCCGCAATTGACGATCGATCTTTCGGACGATGAAAAAAATCGCGACCGCATGGTGGCGGCGACTGAGAACGACCTAGGTTGGACTGAGTCGACCGTGCAATCGAGCGATGATCGTTTCATCGGGCAACGGTTGCCGCACACTTTTTCCTGCCTGGACCGCGAAGCGAATCATATCGTTGCGACGATCGCGTGGCACGATCGCATCTTCATCTACGAGCGGGCGAAGCCTCTGGCGCGCCTCTTACTCAAGTGGCACAACGATCAGGACGTCCAGGTGATCCATACGGGCTTGGTCGCCCGCGACGGCAAAGGGGTGCTCTTCGCGGGAAAGAGCGGCTCCGGGAAGTCAACGTCGTCTTTGGCCTGCGTGTCTGCCGGTTTCGGATACTTGAGCGAAGACTATGTCGGTCTGGAAAGCCGGCCGGACGGCTCCTTTGTCGGTCACAGCCTCTATAATTCGGTCTTCCTGGAGACCGAGCACCTGGGCCGTTTTAGCGAATTGCGCCCTCACGCCATCAAAGGCAGGCCGCCGCATGAATTGAAATCGGTGATGATTCTCTCTCAGGTGTTTCCGGAACGGCTCAAACGGTTCGTCCCGATACGCGCCCTGGCGCTGCTCCGTGTGACCGACATTCCAAAATCGAGATTTCGACCTGCTTCAAAGGCTGAAGCCTTGCTGGCGCTCGGGCCGAGTTCCCTATTACAGATACCCAACCGAGGATTGGGAGTCCCGGGGTTCAATAAGTTAGCGCAACTCGTCGAGCGAGTTCCCTGCTTTTGGCTGGAGGTAGGAAGCGATTTGCGAGCCACACCGAATTGCGTCGAGGAGCTTCTGGCACAAGTGAGTCCTTGAACAAGTTAAACAGCAACAATGCCGGTAACCCAAAGACGCTTTCCTTACCCTTACAAAGCCTTGTTGGCGGTTTGCTCGGATATCGACTCGATGCATCCCTGGCAATTTGTGAGAGTCCATAAATTTCTAAATACCCTAACGAGAGCCATTCCCCATTACGGGAATGGTGTGGGACTGGACGTCGGCGACAGTTTTTATTTCAAGAATATGTCGAATAAAGGCCTCAGCGTTTACGATGCCTGTTATCGATATAAAAACGAAGACCTGTGGGCGGATGAATTCGTTGGGGAGGTGGCTCGAGTGCTAGACCCCGCTCACGCTCGAGACCCCGTCACGGGAAGGCTGGTGTTTGAAGACGGTCCGAAGTTCATAGAGAAATACATCAGAGCCGGGTGGATTGATGTTGTCCATGGCGGCGACGGGAATTGGGGCGAGCATGCTTTCATGCGAGGCGCCACGGACTGGTGCAGGAGAGATGGACAACATTATATGGAATGGTTGGCAGAGAGAGGACTGAAGATCGACACCTTTACCAATCACTCCGAGGTCACCTCCGATTTTGGCGTGCCGAGCCAAGCATCCACGGCGGAAAAGCCGAGGTCGATGGGCGACCTCCCTTCTTCGCCCGCTTACTGGGCCGATTGCGCGCGGCAATCGGGCATAAAGTTCTATTCGTCATATCTACCTACGGAATCAGCTGCCTGGCGCAGTACATTCGGTCAAGACACAGTGCTCGTGCCTGTCACGTTTAGGGATGGCGGTAAGTTCTGGCATTTCAGCAGATACAGCAGCGGCAAGCCTTATGCAGATACCGTAAGTTCTATCCTTAATGCTGCCAATCTTGATTCCCTTATAATCGGGAACAAATTCGAAGTGGCCTATACTCACTTTGGATACCTAAGCCCTCGCGGTAAGCGCGGCGGTTGGCGCGCTTATTTGAGCAGCATGGTAAATTTGCCGGGAAGAATTCACAGGAGGATCTCGCCAGCAGCAAAAAACCGATGGCTCGCTCGCGCCCGCCCACTTGGTACTCATTCGAGACTTGGGGCGAGCAGTATCCGTTCTTTCAGACTGCTGAAGGGTTATCAGGATGAGGGGGAAATCCTTGTGGCCAAAACCTCGAGGTTGCTGCGCTACAACCTCGCATTGGACCATTTGGTTTTTAGTGAAGCACAAATTGACGGCCGAACAATTATAGATATCACCGTGATCCAAGACCCACAGTTCGGCGACTTTACTCCGACGCTAAATGATTTGAAGGGCGTCACTTTTTATGTTTCTGATAGCTCCAAGGCCGAGATACGAATTCATGACACGTTAGTCCATGAAAATGAAATTCAACGAAACCCCGCTGACGAGACCGGACAGCAAAGCATAGGCATCAAGTGGTTTCAGCCCGACTTTACGGACTATACAATTTCCTAAACCAGCCGGAAAAATCGATATCATGCATACCTATGCGCAAACCAACGTTCAACTCTTCAATCAACTCCGGTCTGAAGGATATTCGAAGGAAGACCGCGATCGCGTGCTCCACGTCTATGAGTTTGGAATGCGGTTATTTACCGGGATCTTCCTGCCTACCGGACGGCCATTCTTTGATCATCTCGTCGGCACGGCGAGCGTTCTCGCTTCTCTTCATGTCCCGGTCAATGTGGTCGCAGCGAGTCTGATCCATGCCGCCTATCGTCATGGGGATTTCGGAGGCGTACGAAAGGGCATTTCGGAGAAAAAGCGCAGACAAGTTAGGCGCGCTGTTGGGGAAGCGGTTGAAGAGTACGTGGCCAGATATGAGCGCCTCTTATGGGAACCGCAATCCATTCCAGTGATTCACGGGACTCTTGATGGGCTAAGCCCGGTGGATCGCGACGTTCTTCTGATGCGCCTGGCCAATGAGCTGGAGCATGAACTCGATTTGGGCGGGTTATATTTTGCCCGCAGTGAAAAGGAGCAAGGAAGGCATCAGCGCGACATTGAGCGCCATGGCCCCATCCTGATGGAGATGTCGGACAGATTGGGCGTTTCTTCGTTGTCCGCCGAGATGGAACGGGTGTTCAAAGCTATCACGACAGCGCAGCTCCCTGTTACGCCTTTGATTCAAGGCAAAAAAGTTACGTATTCCATTGCCCCGCAATCCTACTGCGAGCGGCTCTCAGTGACGTTTTGTCGGACCCTTTTGTCCGGCAGTCGATGGGGTGCCGGGATTGTGGACAGGGCGAGGTCGAAGTGCTGCAGATCGTATCAATACATACGCCAGCGATTTCGACCCATTTTTTCCCCGCACGCATGAGGCGGTCTTTTACTACCCGCACCTATGCAGCCGTACGCTCAGACAAACGCGCAGCTATACAATCAGGTTCGCGGCGCCGGCTATTCGGTCGCCGACCTCAGTTTGATCCGGGACGCTTACGAACTCGCGATCGTGCTTTTTACCGGTCGATTTCAACCGTCGGGGAAATCTTTTATCGCGCATGCCGTAGGGACCGCGAGTATCCTCGCGTCACTTAAATTACCCGCGCCAGTCGTAGCGGCGGGTCTGCTTCACAACGTCTTTGAAAATGGCGATTTTGGGGATGGCCGTCGCGGCATCACCAGAGGGCGGCACGATAAAATTGCGGGGACTCTAGGATCGGAGGTCGCGGAATACCTTGCCAGATTTCCGTCGCTGTTCTGGAATTCGAGGACGGGTCGGCTCGCACGCAATGATCTCAATGGGCTAACCACAGTCGATCGCCATGTTCTTCTAATATTGATATCGGAGCATCTGGAGCATCTCCTAGATCTCGACATTCTTTTCTATGACGAATCCGTGCGCCGGACCTATTTGAGTAACAGCGCTATTGGGGCGGAAGTCGCAGACAAAATGGGCTTCACCGCCTTGGCAGCAGAGTTAAAGAATACCATTCGAGAGATGAAATTCAGTGAGCGTCCTGTAGAGCCCGCGCGGGCGCTTAAAAATTCCTCGTTCGTGCTCACCTCCGAGTCGTACCGCAAGCGTTTTTCTATAGCGCTATCTCAGCGGATATCGGTCTCGCATAATCTACGTCAGCGAAGTTTAAACGGACTGAATCTTCTGTACGCTAAATCACCAGACCTGCTGAAATCGATTTACCAAGCGCAAAAGAAGCGTATGACCGCATGGAAAACGATGCGACAGTCGCTTTCAAGTTGCCTGGATACAAAGTCGGAGGCATTTATAGGCCTCTTTCCTGAGAGCGCAGTGCTTGAACGTGTCGCAACCGGCTTTCAGTTTACCGAGGGTCCCGTTTGGATCGAAGAGGGAAAGAGCTTGCTCTTCAGCGACATTCCGGCAAACCGTATCGTGAGACTAAAATCCGGTCGCCGGATCGAGACATTTCGCGAGCCGAGCGGCAATTCCAACGGTTTGACGCGGGATAAAAAAGGCCGGCTGATCGCGTGCGAGCATGGCAACCGGCGGGTGACGCGGACCGAAGAAGACGGTTCGATCGAAATATTGGCGGACCGATTCGAGGGGAAAAAGCTCAACCGACCCAACGACCTGGTCGTCAAGTCGGACGGCGCGATCTATTTCAGCGATCCGGCCTACGGCATCACGCCCGAGCAGCGGGAGCAGACGATCGAAGGGGTGTACCGCCTGTCGCCCGACGGCAAGGAGCTTACACTCATAGCCGGCGATTTTTCCCGGCCCAACGGCCTGGCCTTTTCGCCCGATGAAAAAAAACTCTACATCGATGATTCGGAGCGCCGCCACGTCCGGGTATTTGACGTCCGGAACGACGGCTCGCTCGCCGGCGGCTCTATTTTTCACAACATGAACGTGAGCACCCCGGGCGCGCCCGATGGCATGAAGGTGGACGTGGAGGGCCGGATTTTTTGCACCGGAGCCGGCGGCGTCTGGGTCTTGGATGCCGCGGGAAAACACTTGGGGACTATTCTGACTCCCGAGAAGCCGTCGAATTGCGGCTGGGGGGACGACGACTGGCGCAGCCTTTATATCACGGCAGTCACGTCAGTTTACAAGATACGCGTCAACGCTCCGGGGATTAAACTCCCATGAACCCCCCTGAAGCCATTGCATGAGCCGGCTCTCTTTACAATACCCGTTCTCCGACGCTCTGTCGGTTATTCTGCCGACGCGAGAGGAAACTCTGTTACTGCGCGCCTGTCTGCTTTCCGCCGACTCTGCGCGAGAGGCATGGCGCGAATGGAGAAGATATACGTCGGAAATACCGAACGGTTACATCGGCAAGAATAAGGCGGTAAAAAATTTGCGCCCGCTCGTCTTCGACGCCTTGCGGCGCCATGGACTTGAACTAGACAAAGAAAGTCAGACTTTTCTCCGCTCGGCGTATCTGAAAGAAGAACTCCGCAGCAAGATCTTTCTGCGGATCTGCCGCGACGTTCTTCAATCGCTCGCGAAAGAAAACATTCCGAACATCGTGCTCAAGGGCACGGCTTTGGCGGAAACGGTCTATAAAAATCCGGTGCTCCGTCACTCTCACGACATAGAGATTTGGGTAGGAGACCGAGATTTAACCAAGGCCGCGAGCCTGTTGCCCGCTCTTGGTTTCGTCGGGTTCGAAGACAAAATTTCCCAGGTGACGCTGGTGCACGAGTCCGAGCTGCCCGTCGTCCTGCATAGCCGTTTATTTTCGATCCCTTATCACGGCGCGTCGGCAGCCGAAATGTGGTCGCGCCGCCTGAACTGCCGAATCGCCGGCGTCTCGTCCAACGTTCTGGCCCCCACGGATAGCCTGCTTCATGTGTGCGGCCATGCCTTTTATTCCGGGAGCCGACAATCGCTGCGCTGGGCGAGCGATGCATGGCTGCTTATCGACCGATATCGCGACCTGGAGTGGGACCTGCTGTTTGATTGCGCGCGGCAGAGCCGTCTCGTCTTACCTTTATCCGTTACGCTGTCCTACTTGGCGGAAAATCTCAATGCCCCGGTCCCTCCGACTTTCTTGACTCGGTTGTCGGCGGCGGCTGTAACAACCAACACGGTCGAACGGGAATTTGCCTTCTCTGCCACGCGGTCGGCGCCCCGTGGGAGTTTGCGAAAGCTATTCCGAGACGCACAGGGCTGGCGCGGACGAGTCTCCGTCCTGAAATGGATGGTTTGTCCCTCACCGAGCTATCTACGTTGGGCGGAGGCGCCGCGCTACCCGTGGCTCTTGCCCTTTCACTACGTCCGTCGCCCGGTCGGATATATCAGCCGGCGCATTGGCTCTTTTTTGATAGAATCGCTTCAACGGGTCGGGTTTAAGAGACGCCGGGTTTTCAACGCATAACACGCCATGGCGATGGATTGCAGTCGCGGGATTTTACTTACATCGACAACGTTGTGCAGGCAAACTTACAGGCTGCCCACAGCAAGTTAGGCTCCGGAGGGGTATTTAACGTGGGAGAGGGAAAGTCGCACACTCTTCTCGAACTCGTTGATCTTCTAGAGGAGATTATCGGAACGAAGCTGAAGTTACTTCATACGGCAGAAAGAGCCGGCGATATACGGTATACTCAGGCAGAGAGATATCTGAATCACAACGTTGCCTCGGCTATCGGCCACAGGTTTCTTTTGAAGAAGGTTTGGCAAGGACAGTGGAATATTTTGGCAAGCAAATTGCTTGTAATTCCAGCGCGCCACATTGAGTTCTTAGGCTCTCAAAACAACTACAAAAAGAGGAGAAAAGGATGAAAGCTCAACAAGACTATCAATATCCACCCGTATTGCAGGAGTACAGAATCGGGAGAGAATTGGCCAAAAAAATCCATGATCGCACCGCGAGGGTAGGCGTAATCGGGTTGGGATACGTAGGGCTTCCCCTCGGGGTTGAGATGGCTAAACAGGGGTTTCACGTTACGGGCATCGACATTGACAGGCAAAAAGTCGATTCCGTCAACGCGGGAATCTCGCATGTCTTAGATGTGCCGAATGAGACACTTCTCTCTTTGGTGGCACAGGGGAATATCAAGGCTACTCAGTCTCTGGCGTCTGTGGAGAACTTCGATACAGTGAGTGTGTGCGTCCCGACGCCGCTCAGAAAGACCAAAGAGCCGGACTTATCGTACGTCATTGCGGCGGCCGAGGCGATCCGCAACCATCTGCAGCAAGGTCAGCTTGTCGTCTTTGAGAGCACAACTTACCCGGGAACAACGAGGGAAGTGGTGCTCCCAATTTTGGAGAAAACCGGTTTGCGTGTAGGGAGCGATTTCTTTCTCGCTTTTTCTCCGGAGCGCGTGGATCCAGGAAATGCGAAGTATACAACGCGCAATATTCCGAAAGTCATTGGGGGTATGACTCCAGCTTGCATCGAGCTTGCCGCGATGTTCTATAGCCAATTTATCGAAAACATCGTTCGGGTGTCCTCACCCGAATGCGCGGAGATGGTAAAGCTGCTTGAGAACACCTTTCGCAGCGTCAATATCGCGCTCGCCAACGAGATGGCCCTTCTGTGTCATAAGTTAAAGGTCGATGTTTGGGAAGTGATTGATGCAGCCAAGACGAAGCCCTTCGGTTTTATGCCCTTCTATCCGGGTCCCGGACTTGGAGGCCATTGTATTCCCATTGACCCTTACTATCTGACATGGAAAGCGCGTCTCAACGGATGCGAACCGCGACTTATCGAATTGGCCGCGCAAATCAATGATCAGATGCCAACCTTCACGATCGCTCGGATAGCCGAGGTTCTGAATGACCGGCAAAAGAGCTTGAAGGGTTCGAAAATCCTTGGTCTGGGAGTGGCCTACAAACGCGATACGAGCGACGTCCGCGAATCACCGGCCATCGAAGTTCTGCACGGGCTGCGTGAAAAGGGAGCCCAGGTTCAATACTCAGACCCGTACGTTTCTTCGCTCGAGCTTCACGGAGGGAACCTACAATCTGTGGGCCTCAAGCCGGCGACGCTACGATCTATGGATTGCGTGGTTTTGTTGACCGATCATTCGATTTTTGATTATGAAATGATCGCGGCTCATAGTCCCGTGGTGGTGGATACCAGGAACGCTCTTAAGAATTTTCCCGGCTCTAGAGTCATCTCGCTCTAGCCGTTTAGTCGATTTATAAACAGTGCCAGCCCTTCGGCCCAACAGCATATCAACAGGAATGTAAACAGGGGAGCGGATTCCCCGCAAGCGTCTTGCGTACGGCTGTTGTTGTGCCCCAAAAAATTTCCTCTCAGATCCTTGGTATAAAAACGTACTCCATTGTATTAGAAAGAAAAATTTGGCGTAAAAAAGCCCGATTGAGAGCTCCTAGCCTAGCTTTAGGGCATTTTTACCCGTTTGGGCTTGACAGGGAGGTGGTGACTAGCGTATAGACAACAGTTCTGCGGACCTTAGCCGATAAGAGATTTGTGACTGTGCAGTCCCGGCATCACAACGTTTCGCTGGCTTCGAAGAACGATTCTCTGGCGAGAAACGCTCTCGATTTGATTCCATGCGCCGTCGTGATTTGGAACAAGGACCGCTCTGTTTCGGTTCTCAACCAGGCGGCCCACGAGCTGCTCGGATTTGAAGCTCCTGACCTGCAGCATGATCCTTCCCTCTGGATCAACCGAATTCATTCCCAGGATCGAGATCTCTTCCGCGCCGCGTGGAAGAAACTGTTAGCCGGAGAAAGGAGAACATCCTGCGACTACCGGTTTTCTCCTGCTCATGGCGAGAAAGACATCTGGATCAGGGATGTCTCGGTTTCCCACCAGAGTTCCTCCGGTGAAGTGGACAGCGTGACCAGCGCGTACATGAATGTGTCCGACTTGCGAAGCTATCGTCCCCGAAGTCAAGAAGAGAGACGCTTGGCCAATGCCAGCGAGATCATCGACAGCATGGTTCACGGCATCAAAAACGATCTGCAGATCATCAATTCCGGTCTTGACTTGATGTGGTTGACCGGCAACAGGCTTTCGGAGTGCCAACCCCTTTTCGAGGGAGTTGAGCGAATCAATCGGTCAATACATGAACTGCGCGAGTTTTTTGCCCCGGCCGAGCCGCAACTCTCTGGAGCAAACCCGAAGGTCATTCTGGAAGAATTCGTTCGGGAAATAGGAAGGAAGTTGAGCCGGCAGAAGATACATCTACGGGTCCGGTGCCGCGGTCCGATGCCTTTAGTTCGGCTCGATTGGAACAAATTTCGTAGAGTGCTGGGGCAGGTCATAGAATTTTCACGCCTTCTCCTCCCGCAAGGCGGGAACTTGGAAATCAAATCCGAGCTTCAAGAGTTGGCCGGCAAAAAGCAGGTCGAGTTACAGATCAGTTGCGCCTCGGCCACGTCGCTGGCGGTCGACGAAGATGATGTGTTCAGACCCTTTCTTAAAATTAACGGTTGTCAGGCCGGCTTCGGTATAGCCTTGGCCCGCCAGATTCTCTGCCTCCAAAACGGAGATATTTCCTTCCAAAAACAAAATTCCAAGCGCGGGCTATTTACTATTTCTCTGGAGGCGCACTAGGCGATCTCTCGTGCGCGCTCCAATGAACTGACGGAGAATATGAATGTCGTCGCTTGAAAATAAGGCCAAAAAGTCCGCAGATCGGCAATCGCGCCCTGCCTCGGAACGGATAAAGACCAGTCGCGTCGAGAAAGAAAAAACGGCCTTGCCTGATTTGAAACCTACTATCTTAGTAGTAGACGATGAGGTGCTGGTCTGCCAGCAGCTTGAGCGGTTATACGAACACGCCGGCTACCATGTCGTAGTCTGCTCTTCTGTTGAACAAGCTCTGAAATGTCTGGAAGCGGAAGATATCGATCTGGTAGTCACGGATATTCGACTTCCGGGTCTCAGCGGTATTGAACTGACCAGACGAATGCACGAGACCTATCCCGATGTCCCGGTGATCGTCATCACGGGTTATGGTGATATCGAGACCGCCGTCGAGGTGCTGAAGCTCGGGGCGAGCGACTACATCGTCAAGCCTTTCAGCGGCGCGACGATTCAGGAATCGACTCGTGTGATTCTGGAAAAGGCGCAGATCTTTACGGAAATTCGTCATCTCCGGCGCATTCTCAAGGACCAATGCGAGTTTGGCGGGATGCTCAGCAAGACGCCCGAGATGCACCGGGTGTTTGAAATCATCCGCATGGTCTCCGACACCGACATGACGGTGCTCGTCGAGGGAGAAACCGGAACCGGAAAGGAGCTGGTTGCCAGCGCCATCCACTACCAGAGCCGGCGCCGCGAAGGACCTCTGATCACCATCAACTGTGCGGGCGTTCCGGAGACGTTGCTAGAGAGTGAATTGTTCGGCTATGAGCGCGGCGCTTTCACGGGCGCAGATCAGTCAAGGCCCGGAAAAATCGAGCTGGCCCACGGCGGAACTCTGTTCCTGGACGAGATCGAAAGCATCTCGCTTTCCATGCAGGCCAAGCTTTTGCGCGTCCTCGAGGACCAAAAAGTTCAGCGCTTGGGCAGCAGCCGCAAAATCCAGGTCGACATGCGCGTTATTGCGGCCACGAATGTTCCGCTTAAAGAGCTCGTCACCGGCGGACAGATGCGCACCGACTTTTACTACCGGATCAACGTGATTCCCATCCATCTCATTCCTCTGCGCGACCGACGGGAGGACATCGAGCTTTTGGTGCATGATTTTCTTCACCATCACCCGCTTGCCGTCAGCAAAAGCATCACCGGCATCTCGCAACATTCTTTAACGCGGCTGATGCAATATACTTGGCCGGGAAACATTAGAGAACTGCAAAACGTGCTCGAGCGAGCGATCGTGATGACAAGCCGGCGCGTCATCGAGAACATCGAGTTGCCCGACTCAACCCCGCTTCCCGCGAGGGAGGAAAGGGCGGTATCGGTTGATCTTTCGCTGCGCGACTGGCTGAGGGAACAGGAAAAACAATACCTGGCGCGGCAGCTTAAGGTTTTCGGCGGGAGAATCGGTCCGACGGCCAGGAACAGCGGAGTGGATGTAAAGACGCTGTACCGTAAGATGCGAGAGTACGGCCTCGATAAGAAAGACTTTCAGATCAAGGCTGCGACGAAAACTCTGTCCACAAACCAATCTGTAGCCGAGTGGAAAGATGGTTCGTCGGTTGCACCGACTGATTCCTAAGGTTCGCTCGCGTTGGTCTGCTTTTTTTGGATTTCCGGCATGACTCTCTGCCTCTACCTAGCCAGTCCCAATTCCTTCCTTGCTTTTTCCACAAAGCTGTAGTCTACAACCTGAGCCGCGCTGACCGGCCGGGAGACCTTTGCGCTCTCCCGTGCGAGGTCGACAAGCACTTGCACGGACTCGGGCTTGACCGACGCGTCTTTGGTTAGGACGCGATTGACTTGCCGCGCCATTTCGCCGGCCATCTTGCGATCGTTAACCTTCCACTGCTTCATCAAAATATTTGTGACCGCTTCCTGGTTGGCTTTATTCCACACGAATTGTAGACCGCGCAGCGTCGCCCGCACCATGCGATAAACCTCGTCCGCGTTCTCCCGAATTCTTTTTTCCGAAGTCCCGAAACCGTTCTGGGGAAATTCCACCACATCCCCGGCAAAGATCAGCTCGTTGTAGCCTTTTTCCAGGGCTATGATGTTTTCCGGGACGGACAAAAACGACGCGTCAACCACGTTGGATTCCAGTACCGCGAATCGGCTTGCTGCGGAGCCGCCCATGGGGAGCAATGAAACGTCTCGTCCAGGCTCGAGGCCGTAGTGTCTCAGCACTTTTTCGGCGATGAGAGTGGCTGAACCTCCCGGAGAGCTGCCGGCTACTTTTTTTCCTCTTAGCTGTTTCGGATCTTTGATTTCCTTTTTGCTGATGAGAAACAGCAGGGGCTTAGAGACCGTGAAGAGCAGGACTTTCATCGGTTGCCCGTGCACGGCGGCGCCGATCGTGCCGGTGACCGCGCCGTTGTAGTCGAGATCGCCGTTCAGCACCGCGGTGCTGGCCAGATTCGCCGGCATAAAAATGATCTCGAGGTCGAGGCCTTCGTCACGGAAAAAGCCTCTATGCTGTGCCGTATAGATCGCCAGGAAAGAGACATTAGTCGAGGAACTTCCCATGCGGACTTTTTTCAGCGTCTGCGCCCCGGCTTCGGCTGAGAAACAAAAGACCGCCGCCAAAAAACCCGCAAACCAAAGCTTCAGACCGCCTTTCATTGACGCCTCCTTCGCTTCTTGAACCGACTCCTCGCTTCGCCTCGTTCCTTTCCTCATCTCAATCCGCCGCCGCCCACAACACCCGGTCCGCCGGTAGTTGGATCGGCACGTCCTGCCAGCTTTCCCCGCGATCCCGACTCACGATAATTTTTCCCGCCCCTCCCCTGCCGGAGGCATGCCCGCGTGCCACCGCGCCGAGGCCGGCGAATAGAGAGTTGGCATCGTACGGATGGTGCACCAGCGCCCATACCATGGGGTCTAGATTCTCCGGCAACCCATCTCCCGCGCGCCGCCAGGACTTTGCGCCGTCCGCGCTCTTGAAGAGCGCGGCGCGGGCGCCCCGTCCTTCTCGTCTCCAGACGCCGGGCGATCCTTCGGCGGTTGCCACCAGCATCTCCGGGTTCCCTCCCGGCCGCGCCGGCGGCAGGAAAAGAAAATCGTGGAAGTAATCTCGGGTGAGCCCGTTCTCGGCGCGCACCCAGCCGTTGGCGGGCTCATCGCTGGTGAAGAAGCCGCGCGCGCTCGCGACGTAATAGCGGTCGAAACGGCCCGGCAGATTCGCGATCACGTGAATGTCGAGATAATCGATCCCTCCGCTGACGCCTTCCCAGGTTTCGCCGCGGTCGAAGCTGCGCACGATGCCGCCGTGCTCGATACAGAGATAGAGCGTCCGCGCATCGTCCGGATGGACGAAAATGTTGCGCACGTGTCCCTGGTGCGGCGGCTGCGGAAACCACCAGTGTTTTTTCACCGGCTCCGGAAGCGCTTGCAGCGACGCCGACTCGTTCCAGTTGTCGCCGCGGTCCTCGCTGCGGTAGAGCGCCACCGGCTCGACGCCGGTGTAGATCACATCGTCGGAAGTGGAATCGACGGCGACCGAGCGGATGTCGCCGTCTAAAATTTTATTCCAGGTCCGGCCGCCGTCCGCGGTGCGGTAAAGCCCGTCGTGGGTGACGCCGACGTAAACGCGCTCCGGTTGATCGTGACAGCCATGGATCGAATCGATGATGCCGTTCTCGAAGCCGTGGCTCACTTCTTCCCAGCCGCCGTTGTTAGATCGCCAGACGATCAAGCCGTGCTGTGTGCCGGCGTAAAGGCGCACTTTGTCGCTCATAAACTCATCTCCTAATCGTTTAACTGTGAGTCCTCACGGCGCAAGTCTTCGGCCGCGGCCACTCCCTTCGGGATCTCAAATTGCAAATCTCAAATCTCATAATCTGAGATCTGAAATGTGCGATTTGAAATTCCGAGCATAGCGAGGACTTGGCCCTCTTCCTCGCGCCCCTCGGCTTCGTAGTGAACATCGCCCGGTTTATGGGAAAAGCTCGCTCTTTCCCGTCGCCGGCTGGCGGTCCCAGCGCTTTTCCAATTGCGTAAAATAATCCCAAGCGCGCTGCGCCCGCCGCTCAAGGGCGATCTCCGCGCCGAAGGCGCGGCATTCGTTCGGATTGATAATGCCCAAGCTCCCCAGGCAGGATGCCTGGAAGCTCTTTTTGCAATCGTCCTCCAAAACCAGCGCGGCGAAAAGGACCTCTTCAAGATTTTTTCCGACCACGACAATCCCGTGCCCGCGCATCAGGAGCGCGCGGTTTTTGCCGATGACTTTGACCATACGCTGTCCGCGCGCCGGCGTCGTCACAAGATGCGCTTCGCGGTAGAGCGGCACGCCCTCACTGAAGATCGCCCCTTGCAGAGTGACGGGCTGGAATTTGCGTTTGGCGATGGCAAAGAGCGTCGCATAGGGAGTATGAAGGTGAGCGACCGCCAGAGCGTTCTCGCGCCCGGCGTGCAGAGCGGTGTGGATCGGCCATTCCACGGGAGGGCGGCCGGCGCCGAGCGGGCGGCCTCCGAGATCCGTCTCCACCATCTCCTCGCCGCGGAAGTTGGCCTTGTCCGAGCCCATCGCCGGGGTCAGCAGAACTTTTTTGGCCGCGGGATCGTACACGCTCACGTGGCCGAAGAGGCCGAGCATTCCCTGCATCGCGAAGATGCGTCCCACCTTTGCAAGTTTTTCTCTTGATTCGCTTTCGGAACTCATCCTCTCGTCTCCTCTTACTATCTAATGATGCGCTTGCTTTCGAATTCTTTCTTGACCTCTTCGACGAATTTTAGGTTCAGCACCTTCTCGGGAGCCACCGGCTCCTTGAGGTTCATCGGGAGCCTGACGTCATACTCCAACATGTTTTTGATTCCCTCCGGCGAAGGCATGCCCGGCACTCCTTCAGGGAGCGCCTTGACGTAGCGCGCGACTCCGTCGAGCAACATCGCCGGCGTGATGTTTCCGAGCTGGAGTTTTTTGACGGCGATCTGGCTGGACTCTTCCGGCCGCTCGCGTAAAAATACCAGCCCGCGGATCATCGCCCTGAGCCAGCGTTTGATCTGGGCCGGATTTTCCGCGATTTTTTTGTCCATCGTGGCGAATCCCTGAAACGGAAATGGAAAAAGGTCGCCCAGATATGCCAGGGTCTTGAGCCCTTCCTTCTCCGCGACGCTCGCTCCTCCCGGATCCATGGTCGCCGCCTGAACCGCGCCGGTCTTGACAGCCAGAATTCGCGCCGTCGTGCTGGTGCCCATCGTGATTCGAGTGATGTCTGCCGGAGTAAGCCCCGCGCGCTCGACGAACAGAGTGGTGAGCCTGTCCTGAGTATCGCCGATGCTGCCGACGGCGATTTTCTTGCCCTTGAGATCCGCCGCCTTCATCACGCTCGAATCCGTTATCAAATACCAGGTGACTTTCTCCGTCTGAAACATGATCACTTTGAGCGTCGCGCCTATGACCGCGGCGCGCATCCCGCTCCCGCCCGCGCCGCTGTAATTGACGTCGCCGCTGAGCAGCGCGGCCGTGGCCCTGGGGCCGGAAATGATGATGGTTTCGTTGTCGAGCCCCTCCTCACGGAAAAATCCTTTCGCGTCGGCAACGTAAACGGAAAGGTAGTTCAAAGTTCCCTGCGGGATGGC